>JACQMA010000155.1 GCA_016203825.1 Deltaproteobacteria bacterium
ATCGTGAAGGTGAAGGAACCGTTGGAACGTGAGTATCGTTATCTTCGTCCGGACCTCACACTCTTTACCTATCTCCATCTTGCGAGCGTCCCGGAACTTGCCAAGGCGCTGTGTCACTCGCGAACAACAGCGATCGGCTATGAAACCGTTGAGGCGCGGGATGGATCGCTTCCCCTGCTCATTCCGATGAGCGAAGTTGCCGGGCGCGTCGGGACTCAAGTCGGGACGTCGCTTTTGCATCGTAACCACGGTGGAAAAGGAATTCTTCTCGGTGGCGTCACGGGGACACGCAAAGGACTCGTCGTCGTGATCGGTGGTGGTTACGTGGGACTCAACGCTGCAGAAGTCGCGATGGGGCTGGGTGCTGAAACCGTGATCATCGATATCAGTGAACAAAAACTTGCCTTCATCGAGAAAAAATATGGCGGCCGTATCAAGGCGGTCAAGTCATCGAAGAACACAGATGCCGAATGGTTCACGAAGGCCGATCTTTTGATTGGAGGCGTCCTCGTCGCAGGCGACCGCGCGCCGCATGTGGTGAGTCGCGAACACGTTGCCGCGATGGAAGCCGGTTCCGTTATCGTCGATGTCTCGATCGATCAGGGTGGTTGCATCGCGACGTCACGACCGACGTCCCATGAACAACCAACCTTCGTCGAGTCCGGCGTCATTCATTACTGCGTCACCAATATGCCGGCCCTCACTCCGCGCACCTCGACCGAGGCGCTTACGACCGCGACGGAACCATATGTCGTGAAGCTCGCAACCGAAGGCGTTGATCGCGCTTTGGCCAATGACCCTGTCCTTGCTCTGGGACTCCAGACAAAGGCCGGCCGCATCACCCTCCCCGTCCTCAAAAAACTCTTCCCGGACCTCTCGTAGACCCCCTTGACTCCTGGCGGGAAAAGACCTAGAGACGCGCGCTCACCACGAACGGAAAGGGCTTACTATGTCACTCCATCAACAGTATACTTGGAAGAATTTCCTGAAGGATAACCCGGAGTTCAAGAAGAAGGGCGTCACGCGGACTTCTTCTGAGGGAACCAAGGCCTTTGAGGCCGCGTTCAAAAAGCACATCAAGGAATACCTCAAAAACCGTCTCGAGACGATCGAAGCCGAGAAAAAGGAAGCGAGAGACCGTCAGGGAAAACTCGTCAAGAGACGCACCACAGCAACCAAATCCAAAGATTGGCCCAAGGTCCGCCTGCTCGACAAAACCATTGGCCGGCAAGACAGCTGGCTCGCAAATTTGACCAAACAGACCGAGCGCACGAAAACTTTACAAAAAAACTTCTAGGCGTAGGGGCGGTTCGCGAACCGCCCCTACAGTTTTGCTGCTAATTCCACCACATGCGTAACCTTCGTGTTGATGCGGCGAAGATTCGAGAGGATGTCGAGGTGGATGGAGCTCGTGTCGAATGATTCTTGAAGCCCCTTCTGCAACCGCAATAAATGAGACTGGCGCAATTCCTGTTCGAGTTCTCCCATATGTTGTTCGTGACGAATGATTTTGGCCACAATTTCTTTGGCCGGGTGTGCGAGCACAGAAAGGGCCAGGTCAAAATTTTCGCG
>JACQMA010000156.1 GCA_016203825.1 Deltaproteobacteria bacterium
AGTTTGGCGTCGACCACGTCTTCGAGTGAGAGGTGGTCCACACATTCCGGCTGCCGAACCCTTCTCTTCTTTCCCCAGAGACGAAAGACCATGCCAGGCTCGTAATTCGGTGGAACGGTGATTGCAATCCCTTTGGCATCCCTTTTATGATGTGCCCGCAATGGATCTTGCTGATCAAGTGTCTGTACTTCCCCATCTCCCCGGCGTGTATCTTTTCAAAGACGGCAAAGGGAAAGTTCTCTATGTTGGGAAGGCTAAAGACCTCCGCAAGCGTGTGGCAAGTTATGCCAAGGGTCGTGATGAACGCTCCCAAGTTGTTTTTCTCCTCCGACGTACGAAAAATCTTGAAACCATTGTTACGGACACCGAAAAGGAAGCACTTCTTCTTGAAAACACACTCATCAAACAACATCGACCACCGTACAACATTACGTTTCGCGACGATAAAACGTATGTGAGTATTCGTATCGGCACGGAACATTCGTCATCGGGAATTCATCTTGTTCGCCGTGTCGTCAAAGATGGCGCGACCTATTTTGGGCCTTATGCGTCAGGAACCGCCGCGCGCGAGGCGGTGCAACGGATCACTCAAATCTTTCGCCTGCGAACCTGCAGCGATACGGAATTCGCCAATCGTGTTCGGCCGTGCATTCTCTACGACATCGGCCGTTGCACGGGACCGTGTGTGGGGCGCGTGACGCCGCAGGCATACGCCGCTCAAGTTGAAGCAGCGCGCATGTTCCTCTCGGGAAAAAGTCGGGAGTTGGTGAAACAGCTGACGGACCAGATGCAGCAGTCGTCTCGCGACGAGCGTTTTGAAGAAGCGGCGCGTTTACGTGACGCGATCACACTCGTGCGTGACGTCCTCGAACGGCAAAAGGTCGTTGTCCATCGTGGTGGTGATTACGATGCGATCGGCACTGCCGGCGATCCTGAACATATGGCCATGGCGATCCTCACCATTCGTGGGGGGACACTCCTCGATCAAAAAGTTTTTGGGTTCGAACGAAGGGTCGAGGATGAACACCACCTCCTCTCGTTGTTTCTCGTGCAGCGGTATGCAGGAAGGACTGATGTTCCGTCGGAGATCGTGTTGCCGATGACGCTCCCCGATCGCATCGCCCTCACCGACATCCTCACCGAGCGTCGCGGGACGCCGGTGATGCTCACAACTCCACATCGTGGCATCAAAGTCCAAATGGTAAAACTCGCCGCCAAGAATGCGCGTGAGTTTCTCGCCCAGAGGGGGGACGATCAGAAGTCGGGGACGAAACTTCTTGAACACGTTGGAAAAAAACTTGGTGTCGATGGAGCTGCACGAATCATTGAATGTCTCGACATCTCGAACCTTCAAGGCCGTGAGGCTTATGGATCGCTTATCTGTTTTGTCGAGGGGAGGCCGGCCAAGGACCGCTACCGACTCTACACGATTCGGACCCTTTCAACGCCCGATGACTATCGCATGATGCGCGAAGTTCTCCTTCGTCGTTTTGGAAATCTTGCGCGCGCGGATCGTCCCCAAAGCGTCGTCCTCCCACCGCCGGACCTCTTGCTTGTTGATGGAGGAAAGGGCCAGCTCAACATCGCGACGAAGGTCCTTGCGGATATCGGCGTGCATAATCTTCCCGTCGCGGCGATTGCGAAGGGTCAATCAAAAGGAGAAGATGATCATGTCTACCTCCCCAATCGAAAAAATCCCGTCACGTTTCGGCATGGCTCACCGGAACTCCTCTTTTTGATGCGCATCCGCGACGAGGCCCATCGCTTTGGGATCACCGCCCATCGTCGTCGCCGAGGCAAGGTCATTGTGCCGAAATTTTGTCTGAGTCCTCCGGCTAAAGAGCTGGCAATGCC
>JACQMA010000147.1 GCA_016203825.1 Deltaproteobacteria bacterium
CGGCGCGTACGGCGGTCGCCGCGATCTGATGGAAAAAGTGGCGCCACTCGGTCCCGTTTATCAAGCGGGGACGCTCTCGGGCAATCCGCTCGCGATGACGGCGGGGATTGAAACGCTTTCCCTTCTTCGCGAACCCAACTTCTATGAGCAGCTCGAAGCAAAGACGAAAGCACTCGTCCACGGCATCCATGCAACGCTTGAGCGCAAACAGATTCCGCATCAGATCAATGCGATCGGTTCCATGTGGACCGTCTTCTTTGCTCCAGATCCGGTGACGGATTTTGCCTCCGCCTCGCGCTGTAATCGTGACCGGTTTCGCCGTTTCTTCCACGCGATGCTCAAAGCGGGGATTTACTTGCCGCCTTCTCCTTTCGAAGCCGCCTTCGTCTCGGCAGCACATACGGAAGATGATATCCACACGACGATCAACGCGATCCACGAGTGGTGCCAGCATGAATGATAAAAATCGCGACTCCATTTATTTCGTCCTCGGTCTCTATGGTGCCGTTGGGTTGCAGCTCGCTCTTGCGGTCGTCGTGGGTCTTGTCGGCGGAAATTTTCTCGACAAACAATTCGGTACCCTTCCCTGGCTTACGATCATCGGACTCATCGTGGGATCGGTCGGTGGATTTTGGAATTTGATCCGCATCCTCAACTGGCAACGCGGAGGCCGACCGGGAAAACCCGGTGGCCGGAGTCCGCCGAAGCTTTAGCGAAGGCGGAGAAAATGGAACGCATTGAACGAACGGGTATCATCATCGCCATGGTGGCGATGATCATGGGCGCAATGGGCGGCGGACTCCTGTGGGGAATCTCGATCGCGTGGGGGGCTGTGCTGTCGATCGGTGGTTTCCGACTCTGGTGCATTTTGACAACGCGATTCGTCTCTGGGGGAAAAACCTCGAGTGTTCTCGTTGGCTTCGCCGGCTTCGCGAAGCTCGGGATCTTAGGCTTTGTCCTGTGGTGGACGGTCACGTGCACCCCCATTCAACCCCTTGCTTTTTTGGTTGGCTTGTCCTCTATAGTCGCCTCCATTTTGTGGGTCACACTGCGAGGTTAATGTGTTTTCGCTTCTCCCTTGGCTGGTCGAAAAATTGGGCTTCTCGGCTAAGTTCGCCGAGCACTACCTCCACGTTATGACGTCCGGCGTCGTCGCGATCATCATCACGGTCCTTTCGGTCATCGTGTGGCGAAAACTTCGCAACACCGAAGCAAACCTGATTCCGGAGAAGGCGCCGAGTGTCGTCGGGGTGATCGCCTTCGCCGCCGAAGGTATTTTGGGGCTCATGCGCAGTATTATGGGAGAACGCGCCGATCGGTATTTTCCGCTCATTGGCTCGCTGTTTCTCTATATCTTGATTTCGAATCTCCTCGGCGCCATTCCCGGCATGGTCCCGCCGACGGACAACATCAATACCAACCTCGCCTGCGCCGCGGTCGTCTTCGTTTATTATAATGTCATGGGCATTCGCGAGCAGGGACTCAAAAACTATCTCAAGCATCTTGGAGGGCCGATTATTTGGCTGGCACCCTTGATGTTCACGATTGAACTGATCAGCCACTTGGTGCGACCGGCGTCGCTCTCGATTCGTCTCTTTGGAAATATCACCGGTGACCACTTGGTGCTCGAAATGTTCTCGAGCCTTGTGCCGGTTGCGGTCCCCGTGATTTTTTTGGGACTCACGGTCTTTGTCGCATTTATTCAGGCCTTCGTGTTTAGTCTCTTGTCGACGGTGTACATCGCCCTCGCAACTGAACATGCGGAGCACGAAGAACACTAAAACACATTCACCTTTTTACCTAAGGAGGAGTCAGATGAGGAAGCTGGTCACGAAGGTTGTTGGAATGATGGTGGTGGTGGCAGCCCCTGTTGCCGCATTCGCTGAAGAAGCCGCACAGGCGGCAAGTGGCGGATCGCTCTTGGCACCGGCATTGGCCATTGCTGCTGGATTTGGGATCGCCATCGCAGCACTTGGTGGTGGCTTGGGTCAGGGTCGTGCCGCAGCGGCAGCACTCGAGGGGATTGCACGCAATCCCGATGCCGCAGCCAAGATTCAGACGCCGATGATTATCGCGTTGGCCTTGATTGAATCCTTGGTCATCTACGCCCTGGTCATTGCATTCTTGTTGCTCGGAAAAATTGGGTAAGAGAAGTTCGCTTGCCCGCCGTAGCTCCGATGTAAATCGGAGCGAAGGAGGGCGCCTGTAGCTCAGTGGATAGAGCACCTGCCTACGGAGCAGGGGGTCGTAGGTTCAAATCCTGCCAGGCGCGCAAAAAATTTGGCGCAGACAAATTTTCACCGAAGAACGAAGAACGTGAACGAAATTTGGCGGACGTTCTTCGTTCTTCGGCAAATGAAGTTAACAAAATAGAGGTGTGGAGGAAAATATGGGAGAAGCTAAATTTATTGGAGTAGGTACTGCAGAACTTCAAGAAAGCTTTAAACAAC
>JACQMA010000148.1 GCA_016203825.1 Deltaproteobacteria bacterium
AGGTGTGGATCTGGTTCGCAAAGGACTCATGATCCAACTTGAAAAGTTTGGACTTCGCGAGGTGGACGTTTTGGGGAAGACGTTTGATCCTTCTGAACACGAAGCTCTTACGATGGTCGATAATCAATCCCAAAAAGCGGGGGCGATTCTCGAAATCCATCGTCGCGGCTATTGGCTTGGCGATCGCTTGCTTCGTCCCGCACTTGTAACCGTTGCCAAGGGACCGCAGGAGACGACGTGAATCGGCGGTTGTGGTTTGCTGTCTCTCTTGTGTTGATCTTCGCTGCGTGTGCTACCCCTTCCAAACCTCGCGAGACGACCCAACCCCTTCCGAAAGGGATGCAACGCAATCTTGATATGGTGACCCGTCTTCGCGTGGACTCGCTTGCCTTTCGCGAGGCGAGTTCGCCGATCGAACCGGCGCTCCTCCTCCTCGACGATTACGCGGAAGGGGGGATGGCAACGACCACAACTGAAGAGGTGATGGTTTCCGAAGCGGAGGCGCATGAGCGTGTGAGGGTATGGATTGACGATTCCACGGTCACGCTCGTTGATCTCGATGCCCTTCCGCTCGAGTTGTTTCGCTATCACCGTTCGGGAGGTTTTGTTTTTTACAAACGTTCTGAACTCTTGGCGCGAGCAGGGCGAGTGGAAGAAGCCGCGCAAGAGCTTGGCCACTATCTTACGAGTTACCCAAAACATGAAATGGCGTCGCGCGCGCGCCTCCTGTGGGGGGAGTTGGGAAAACGCGTTGGCGATGTTGCCCTTAAGGTCGGCGTTCTTCTCCCCCTCTCAGGAAAATACCGTGTCTATGGCGAATCGGTCCTCCGTGGCATTGAGTGTGCGGCCGGAATCTTCGCGCCCTGTCGAGGGCCTGAAGGAATCGAGCTCGTTGTACGCGATTCAGGTGGTGATCCCACGATTGTGCTCGATGCGGTGAATGAACTCGCCGCCCTCGATGTGGTTGCCGTGATTGGACCGTTGAGTTCTGATGTTGCCCTCGTGGCGGCGGAACGTGCGGAATCGTTGGGGGTCCCCATGATCTCGCTCGCACAACGAGAAGGGATTCCTCAAGTCGGCAGTTTTATTTTTCGAAACTCGGTGTCGCTCCGCGATGAAATCGAATCGCTCGTTGGGTATGTCGTCGACAAAAAACATTTCAAGCGTTTCTTCGTCCTGTATCCCCAAAATAAAATTGGCGAAGAATCACACAAGATTTTTACGAGCGCCGTCGAGAACCGGGGAGGAATGGTGGGTGGGTCGCGGGCCTATGCCCCTCACCAAATGGAATTTGCGCGTGAGCTCGGCGGTCAGTTGATTACGGGCAACCATTATGACGGCATCTTTATTCCCGATGCCCCCGTTGTTGCTGGATACATTGCGCCAACGCTTGCCCTTTCCGGTGTCGGGCGCACCACGCTGCTCGGGACATCGCGGTGGGATAATGTTGAACTGTTAACGCGCGGTGGAGAATACGTCGAGGGAGCCATTTTCGTCGGAAGTTTTTCCAAGGCGTCAACCGATGGGGAGGGGCGTGCGTTTGTCGATGCCTTCCATGCGGCCTATGATGCCGATCCCACACTCCTCGAAGCGCTTGGGTACGATTCGATGCGGATGATTATTGCGAGCAGTGAAGAAGGTGGAGCATCCGACCGCCATGAACTTCAAACCCTGCTCGCCCAGCTTGCGGATTTTCCGGGGGTGACGGGAACGATCACGATGGATGCCGATGGCGACGTCCGCCGTACACTCCGCGTCCTCACGATCGACGATGGCACCATCACCGCCGCACCGTAGAGAGGTACCATTCATGACCGAGTGGGAGATGATTCAGAAGTTTGCGCGCGGGGCAGAAGCCATTGGCGATGACTGCGCGGTGCTCGAAAAAGATGCCACGCACGATTGGTTGATCACGACCGACACGCTTCAAGAGGGAGTTCATTTTTGGCGGGCACTCACGACGTTTGAACAACTGGGGTGGAAGGCCCTCGCGGTGAGTGTGAGCGATATCAATGCCATGGGAGGGGAGTCGAAACAGTACCTCTTGAGCGTTGGGTTGCCGTCATCGGTCAAACCAAAAGATATTGAAGGATTGGCCAAGGGGCTCGCCGCACTCGAGAAGGAATCTCGTGTTACGCTCATTGGCGGAAACACCACGCGCACGGCCGACGGCATCGTCATCACAACAACCGTTCTCGGTACAGTTCCAAAAGGAAAGGCCATCCTTCGTCGCGGTGCAGGTGCGGGTGACGCCATCTATGTCACGGGAACTTTTGGAGGGGCATCTGCCGGTCTCCTCTGCCTTGAACGCGTACGTCATTTAGAGCAGCCGTTGCGAGCAAACAGGCTGCCCTTTGTTGAACGGCAGCTTTCCCCACGCCCGCCATTGCAGGTGGGACCATGGCTGCGCGAGACTGGCTCTGTGACCAGTATGATCGATGTAAGCGATGGGTTGCTCGCCGACCTCACCCATATTGCCGAGGCGAGCAAGGTGGGCTATGTCCTCGAAGAGGCTCGCGTTCCAACTCAACCAGGGTTTGAAGAGGTGGTCCGGGAGCTCAAGGGGGATTCCATCCTATTGAAACTCACCGGAGGTGAAGATTACGAGTTGCTCTTCACGGTTCGTGAACAAGACGTTACTCGCTTTGAACGCTCCCTTCAGGATGCACAAAAACAGTTCGCCGTTTCCATGACGCGCGTGGGGACGGTGGTTACCTCCGACAAGATTCGACGTGTAAATGACGCTGCGGGAAACGAACGGAAGCTGTCTCAGTTAGGATTCGATCACTTTGCTGGAGGGTGATGTGCTCTTGACGTTGTTTTTTCTGCTTTTATTGGCTTCCGCTTTTTTTTCGGGGGCGGAAACCGCCATTTTTTCGCTTTCACGTTTGCAAATCCATCGCCTTCGGAGTTCCCCCAAGCGCGCTGCCCAAGAAGTCGTTCGATGTTTACGTGAACCGCGCCAAATACTGGTGACTATTCTTCTCGGCAATGAACTCGCCAATGTGTCGATATCGATCGTGGGGGCATTGATCGTCAGTCACTACTACCAGGGGAGTGTCGAGCGTACAACGTTCGTGGCGGTAGCAGTTGTGACCCCGATCGTTCTGATCTTTGGAGAAATCGTTCCAAAAAACATTGCACTCCGACTTGCTCATGACCTCGCTCCTGTGGTTGTGATACCGCTTCGTTTTTTTCGCATCGTTGTATCACCTTTCCGCATCGTTCTTTCTGCCGTGGCCGATGGGGTGATTCGTCTCTTCGGCGGTCATCCCGAAACGGTTCAACCCATGATTGTCGAACAAGAGTTCCGACAGCTCGTCGATCTAGGGAAAGCGGAAGGGATTATCGTCGAAGAGGAACGGGAACTGATTCACAATGTTTTTGGTTTTACCGAAAAAGTCGTGGCGGAGATCATGACGCCGGCCGAATACCTCTTTGTCCTCCCCGTCGGCATTTCCTATGAAGAACTTCTCACTCAACTCCGCACATCCGCCTTCAGCCGTATTCCCCTCTACGAAGGGACGCGCGATCACATTATTGGTATTTTGCACGTGCGGGATCTTTTTGCATTCGATCGCCAACGCGCAGTGGGGGGAAGGGAAAGTATCCGGTCAATCCTGCACGCCCCTCTCTTTGTGGATTATCGTGAACGAATTGAGTCGTTGCTCAAAAAATTTCAAGAGAACCAGTTGCACATGGCCCTTGTTCGCAAGGCAGAAGTTATTGTCGGTGTGGTCACGATGGATGATGTGCTGAAGGAACTTTTTGGCGAGCGGAGTGAAGGATGAGTGTTGGATTATTGGTGATCATTATTGTCGTCTGTGTCCTTTTCGAGGGCTTTTTCTCGGGGAGCGAGATGGCGATCGTCAATGCCGATAAGTTCCGTCTGGCAACGTCGACCGTCAAGGGGTCGCGGTGGGCACTCACCGTCCTTCACTTGGTGAAGCGTCCGTCACGGTTTTTTTCGACCACACTCCTTGGAACCAATGTGGCGACGGTGACGGGGTCCGTTGTCACGACGTTATTTATCATCGATCGCTTCGGCCCAGAAAAGACGTTGTATGCGATGTTGTTTTGGCCCGTAACGTTGATTTTTGGAGAACTTGTCCCCAAGAGCCTCTGTCAATATTATGCCAATCGACTGGTTGCGATTGTCGCACCCGTGGTGCTTGTCCTCTCATTTCTTTTTTATCCGGTCGTGTGGATTCTTTCAAAGTGTACTGATTTTCTCTTGTCAGGTCTCCAGCGGCGTTTTGGTCGAGAACCGTTACTCACGCGCGATGAACTCGAACTCATTCTCCGTATGGACGAAGGCGGCGACGTCAAACCTTTTGAACGACGAATCGTATCGCGCATCTTGGGTCTCTCCGAAAAACGCGTCGAACAAATTAAAACACCGCTCGTGGACATGGTGGCCCTTCCGGTCGGGGCCAGTCGCGAAGAAGCGGTGCGCCTCATGGAAGAACAAGGATTTTCACGCATCCCCGTGTATGAGCGTCGCGTTTTTAATATTGTGGGTGTGTTGAACGGTGTTGATCTTCTGATGGGTGATGCCGAGAAAAGTGTTCGTGACCTGATGCGACCTGCTACGTTTGTGCCGGGACAGATGCGGCTCGATCGGTTGCTCGCCGATATGCGAAAGCGCAATGTGCAACTCGCCGTGGTGGTCGATGAATATGGGGCGGCGACCGGTGTCGTGAGCCTTGAAGATGTTTTGGAAGAGGTTGTGGGAGAGATTCGCGACGAACACGATGTGACTCCGAATCTGTATGAGAGGCTTGGTCCAAAACATTATCGCATCAAAGGACGCATGGAGATTCTCAAAGTCAACGAGGAGCTTCACTTGGGTCTGCCGACGGGCGCCTATGATACCGTTTCCGGTTTTGTCCTCTCTCTTTCCAAACGAATCCCTGCTGTTGGTGAAATTTTTCGAATCAAGGGATTGACGATCACGATTCTGAAGGCCACCGATCGCGTCATCGAAGAAGTCGAAATCGAAGTGAAAAATTGAAAGGAGAGAATATGGGGAGACAAGAACCCCCAGTTGTTGCCATTGAGACGACGATTGATGACATGAATCCGCAGGTGTACGACTGGGTGATGGAACGTCTCTTCAAGGCCGGTGCCCTTGAGGTGACGTTGCAACCGGTCCAGGCGAAGAAGAACCGCCCAGCCATCATTTTACGGTGTCTTGCGCCGCAGAAAAAGAGGGATGCCATCTGCGACATCATCCTCAAAGAGACGACGACGTTTGGTGTGCGGTATTATCCCGTCGAGCGAAAGATTTTGGAACGTCGTATGGAGAAGCAAACGACGCGATGGGGGGTCGTTCGGATGAAAGTCGGTATCGACAAGAAGGGGAATGTGGTGAAACGCGTTCCGGAATACGACGACGTCAAGCGTCTCGCGAAAAAGACGGGAAGGTCATTTTATGAAATCACCAATACATCGACGATCATGGCGACGAAAAGAAGAAGCAAGTAGACGATCGAATAGCCGAAGAGAATCCAATTGGTGCGAACCGTTTTGAGCGTCGCCGCGCGCAAGGCGAGTGCCACAAAAAGCGTGCTGAGCATAACGGCCGCAGTTCCATACAGCCAACCAATGTTCTGAAAGAAAGAGAGTCCGACGGTCAGCGGAAAGAGGACCACGGAATAGATCATGATCTGTCGATACGTTGCGTTATCCCCCACCACATTCGGAAGCATCGGATAGCCAACCCGCGCGTAATCTTCTTTGCAGTTGAGGGCGAGTGCCCAGAAGTGCGGTGGTGTCCAGACAAAGATGATGAGAAAGATGATGAGCGGAAGAAGTCCAAGCGTTCCCGTGGCGGCCGCCCATCCAATGAGCGGACCAGTGGCCCCGGCTATCCCACCGATCACGATGTTATAGGGCGTTCGGGGTTTGAGCCACAGCGTGTAGTAGAGGCTGTAAAAAAGAATCGTGCAGAGTCCCAGGAGTCCCGCAAGCCATCCGCCCCAGAAGAGGAGCATCCCGGTTCCAAGCGCCCCGATCACGGTGCTAAAGAGGAGTGCCTGCAGGGGGGAAACTTGGGCAAGGGGAAGAGGCCGTTTGCGAGACGTCCGCGTCATGCGGGCATCGATATCGCGTTCGAAGTATTGATTGAAGGCGTTCGCCGATCCCCCCACCAAAAAAATGGCGAGCACAATGGCGGCAAGCTTCAACGGTGTTGCCGTCATGCTGCGTTCGATGAGGAGAGCCGCGAATCCGCTGAGCGCAAAGAGGAGGCTGATGCGCGGTTTGGTGAGGTTAAGATACGCGAACACGGCGGACCTCATAGATGGTCATGATGAGCAGACCATACAACACCGTGGCGACACCCAAATGAGCAACGCGAAGGGTCATGGGCAATGCCCAGACGATGTTCGCGATTCCAAGGAGCAGTTGGGTTACAGTCACGATTCCCACCCACGACAGAATCGTCTTAAGAGCCGGAGTCGCGGATCGTCGTGCTGCCACAAGAAGGATCACGACGGCAACAAGGGTCACGAGGGCACCGACACGATGGAAAAAGTGAATCGCCACGTTCCCCGTGAGGATCGGGATCCACTGACCTTGGCAGAGCGGAAAATCGGGACAGGCAAGACTCGCATTCGATGAAGCAACATAACCACCGAGAATGGATTGAGCGAAAACGAGGAGAGTTATAAAAATGAGGAGGAAAGAAAACCACCCCCCTCTCCCGGCCTTCGGCCGCCCTCCCCCTCGAGGGGGGAGGGAAGGGGAGAGGGTGGTTTCTAAGCGCATCCACAACAGCACCGTCAAAAAGAGCATCCCGACACCGAGATGGATGCTGACCAAATAGGGTTGAAGTTCCGTCAGTACGGCAGCTCCTCCAAGGGATGCCTGCACAAGGAGAAGCGTCATCGCGAGTCCGGCGAGAAATCCACATCGTTGCCGATGCTGCTTCTTCCCCCAAATCACGAGAGAAGTTGTGAGCGTTGCTAATCCTGTGATCATCGCGATCAAGCGATGACACCACTCAAAAAAAGTTGGCCGATCGAAATCGGGAATCCACTGACCGTGACACATCGGCCAATCGGGACAACCAAGTCCTGAACCCGTCGTGCGAACGAGCGCGCCCCAAAGAAAGAGGATGAAGGTGAGGGC
>JACQMA010000023.1 GCA_016203825.1 Deltaproteobacteria bacterium
GTGTTACCAGAAAGCACCAGGTGCTTTCTGGTATGTACCCATCGTTTTTCCTCCGCTTGCTTTTCGTGGCATCCCTTGTTACGAGCGCGCCTTCCATGACCATTCGGATTCTTTCTTCCTACTTGGTTCTTTTTCTCCTGCTCAGCCCCCTTGGGACGTATGCGTCTCAGGACGGGCTCACGCTCGATGACTGTGTGAAGATGGCCTTGGAGCGCAATGAAAAGGTGATCGGGGCGCAGTACGGCGTCAATGCGGCCGAAGGGCAACTCACCGAGGCGAGCGCCAATTTTTGGCCCGTGCTCGATTATCAGTATCGCGCCGCCCCTGTGCCCACCGATGTCAGCCGTGCCGTCGACAGTTTTTTTGAAGGTCAAGTTGCGATGTTCAACTCCCTGCATGTTGGCGTCGGGATTCCGCTGACGGCGTTCGGACAGATCAAAACGGCCAAGGACTTGGCACGGCACGGGATCGAGGCCGCAAAGTTAGGCGTCACGAAGGAAAAGGGGGTTCTCGCTTCCCAGGTGACGATACTTTATTATGGCATTCAACTCGCTGCTGAAATCGATGGTCTGCTCCGTGATGCCCTCGAGAAGATTAATCGACGGATTGAGACAGAAGAAGCGAAGGATCTCCCAGCACTTTCTCCGATTGAAATGGTGAAGCTCAAGCTCTTTCGTGCGGAGCTGATGACGAGGCGTGCCGAGATTCTCTATAATCGACGTGTGGCCGAAGAGGGCCTGCGGATCCAACTGGCACTTCCGGATGATCGGCAACTCCATCTCTCCAGTTATAGGTTGCTGTCGACCAGTGAACCTTTGCGAACTCCAGAAGAACTCTTGGCGATCGCTGCGGAAAAGCGCCCAGAAGCTCGTTTGTCAGATGTGGGGGTTGCGGCCAAGTCAAAACAATTTGAACTCGAAAAATTAAAACTCCGTCCACGCGCCGGTGTTGGTCTTTTTGCCGATGTCGGAAGAACAACGTCGTCTGTGAGCGGTCTTACGGCCACCGATGATTTTAGTGATCCCTTTAACTTCACGCGTGCCGGAGTTGGTTTTCAACTCGAGGGAAAAATTGATTTTCACGGGGCGGCTGGCCGCATCGACAAGGCCAAGGCCGAATACCTCAAGGCAAGCTATGAACGCAATATTGCGAAGCGTGGACTGGGACTCGAAGTGCGAAAGGCTCATGAGCAGGCGAGACGTGCCCAGGAGAATATGAGTCGTGCCGAAGAGGCCGAGAAACTTGCCCGACAGATGCTCTTTCTGGCGAAGTCGAATATGGAAATTGGGGTTGACGGAAAAGACGATTATGCGGAAGCCCTCAAAAATGTTCTTCTCACCCGGGGACTCCATTTTCAGTCGATTTTTGATTATAATGTTGCGATGGCAGAACTCACGCGAGTAACCGGTGAGTCCAACGATGCACCAAAGGAGTAACAATGATGAAGCGATGTCATAGGTGGTTTCTTCTGGTGCTCATCTGTCTGACGGCTCCTCCGGCATGGGCGAAAAAAGCGCCTGACGGATCGCCAACGCGTGCGATTCAGGAGCTCGATGACACGATCTCAAAATTTCGAACCGGAAAGAAACTCTCTGCGGAAGACGAAAAATTTAACCGGGATCTGAAGCACACCATCATTCACGGGACGTTTGACGTTCGTGAACTCTGCCGATTGGCGCTCTCGAGCCATTGGGATCAACGCAACGATGCAGAAC
>JACQMA010000146.1 GCA_016203825.1 Deltaproteobacteria bacterium
GTTCCATTGCCACCAACGAAGAGGACCTGATCAAACGTCACCTTGGTCCCCACATCGCCGTCAAGTTTCTCCACGGCAAACGTGGTTCCTTCGGTCACCTTGTACTGCTTTCCACCTGTTTGAATGACGGCGTACATCGATCGCTCCTAACTCACTGATTTTCCACCAAGAAGGCGCGCCATCTATCCTAGCGACCCGGTGCAAGTCAAGCGGGTTCTCATAAAAGAAGCAACTTTTTGCTCGAACCTGCCGATAACATTCATGAAAGGGGCATTTTATGCGACGCCTTGCGTTATACGTAAGCTTCTTGGTTATCGTGGGATGGCTCACCCCTGCCCTTGCGGATGACTCAGAGGGGGGCTCCTCCGACGATGGCGACAGCGAACGAAGCGATTTCGCCGCCACCCCGGAATTTGTCTCCCCTTTTCCCATCGCCTCCATCACGGCCGACAACGTCACCCTTGAGATCACACCCGTGAAGGCAAACCTATCGATTTCATTTTAGTTATTTCCCACCAACATCAAATTGTTCGAGGTGATAATCGTTGAGGCTTTTGATGGTGATGCGGCGGTTGATCTGCTTTTCGAGGACTTCCAAAAAAGTCCTCTCTTCATCGTAGAGAACATTCGCCACGGTGGGATGACAGCTGACGATAATTTGTTTTTCGGGAAGCGAGCGAACTTCACGCAAGATGTCGCGGAAAATTTCGTAACACACGGTCGTCGGACTCTTCAAGTATCCCCTGCCTTCACAATAGTGACAGGGATTGGTGAGCTGGCGACGCAGGTCTTCTCGCGTGCGTTTGCGCGTCATCTCGACCAGACCAAATTCCGAAATTTTCGTGATGGTCGTCCGCGCGCGGTCGGCCTTCAACGCCTCTTTGAGGGCATTGTAGACCTTGGTGCGATGATCGGCGCGCTCCATGTCGATGAAATCCAAGATGATCAGACCACCGATGTGACGAAGTTTCAGTTGATAGACAATTTCTTTCACCGCTTCGAGGTTGGTCTTGAGGATCGTGTCGTCCACATCACGTCGCCCCACAAAGCGTCCCGTGTTGACGTCGACCGCGGTGAGCGCCTCGGTTTGTTCAATAATGATGTAGCCGCCACTCTTGAGCCACACCTTCTGACCCAAGGCACGCGTCATTTCGATCTCGATGCCGAAGGCATCAAAGATCGGTTCACTTCCTTCATAGTGCTCAACCGTGCGCCGTTCATCGGGCATAAAATCCCTGATGAAGGTTTGAATCCGTTCGTAGGCTGGAGCGGAATCAACGACGAGACGATCGACGTCGGGAGTGAATTGATCGCGGACCACGCGCTCCACGACACTGAGCTCTGGCCGCACGAGTGCCGGGGCCTTGGAACTGCGCGACAACTTCTCGATCTCCTGCCAACTCTTGGTGAGGTATTCAATATCCGTGGCAATTTCTTTTTCGGTGACCCCCGCGGAGGCCGTTCGGACAATAAAACCACCTTCGCCCTTGTGGAGTTTGCGAATCAAATCCTTGAGCCGAGCGCGCTCCGACGCATCTTCAATGCGGCGTGAGGCGCCGACATGATCGACCGTCGGCATGTACACAAGATACCGACCCGGAAGCGACACGTGCGACGTAATCCTCGCCCCTTTCGTTCCCATCGGTTCCTTTTCGACCTGCACGAGAATTTCACTTCCCTCTTTCAACATGTGTTCAATGGAACGCGGTCCCGCAGATCTCCGCGAAGATTTTTTTGGAGGCGCATCCTCTTCGCCTTCTTCAAGACTCGACAGATCCTTGACGACGTCGGAGGCGTGGAGAAAGGCGGTCCGCTCAAGACCAAGCTCGATAAAGGCCGCCTGCATGCCGGGCAGAACGCGACACACCCTTCCTTTATAGATATTGCCGACGACACCGGCATCACGGGCACGCTCGATAAAGAGATCCGCGACGACACCGTTGTCGAGACGAGCCACACGCGTCTCGCCGAGCGTTACATTAATGATGAGTTCATTCGCCATGAGCGCCGCACAAGACTGGAAATAACTTTTATTGTCAATGACTGGACAAACGGATGGTGCAAACCTATATGATGCCGCAAGGAGGATGCACCATGTTCTATTTTGACCCCTTATATATGTTGGTGATGGCTGTTTCGCTCGTGTTGTCCTTGTGGGCGACGGCCAAAGTGAAGATGGCGTTTGCGCGGTATCGCAACGTCCCCGCAAGCAAGGGGCTCACGGGCGCCGAAGTTGCCGAACAACTTTTGACCCAAGCCGGTGTGAATGCCCGCGTCGGGGCCGTCGCGCACCGCTCGCTCCTGGGCGGTGATGGTGGGGACCTCATGGACCACTACGATCCCCGCACGCGCGAAGTGAATCTGTCGCCATCCGTTCACAAGGGAACATCGGTCGCCGCCTACGGTATCGCTGCTCATGAAGTGGGGCACGCGATCCAACATGCACAAGGGTACGCCCCACTCGCCATTCGCAATGCCATTGCCCCAGCCGCTGCCTTTGGAAGCAATCTCTCGTATTTTCTGATCTTCATCGGTTTCATGATGAGCGCGTTTTCACTCGTGAAGATCGGCATCCTTTTCTTCATCGTCGTCGTCGCGTTTCAGCTCATCACGGTGCCTGTCGAACTCGATGCGAGTCGTCGTGCGAAGGTCCTCCTTCGTGAAACGGGGTTCATCGTCGGAGACGAAGGTAAAGGCGTTGCGGCCGTCCTCGATGCCGCCGCCCTTACGTACCTCGCCGCTGCCGCCACGGCGCTCTTGAATTTAGCTTATCTCCTCCTGCGCGCGCGGGATCGGTAAGCGATGGGATTCAACTGTGGCATCGTAGGACTTCCGAACGTTGGTAAATCGACGCTCTTTAACGCGATGACGGCGGCGCACGTGCCGTCGGCAAATTACCCTTTTTGCACGATCGATCAAAATAACGGCATGGTCGCCGTTCCGGATGAACGTCTTGATAATATTGCCGCGATCTTCAAGCCGAAGAGCCTCGTGCCGACGCAAGTTGAGTTCGTCGATATCGCGGGTCTTGTGGAAGGTGCTTCCAAGGGCGAAGGACTGGGCAA
>JACQMA010000160.1 GCA_016203825.1 Deltaproteobacteria bacterium
ACGAATACCAGGATACGAACGACCTCCAGGCCTTGTTCGTGAAGCTTCTCTTTCGTCCCGAAGACAATCGTCTCTTTCTCGTTGGTGATCCCCGCCAGTCGATCTACCGTTTTCGTGGGGCGAATGTTGCTGGTTTCTTTTCCATGGCCGAACACATTCGCCAAAGCGGTGGTGTCATGCTTCCGCTCCATGAAAATTTTCGCTCGCGGCCCGGCATTATCAGCTTTGTCAATCGTGTCGCGGCAACACTCTTCACTCCCCCCTTGGAACTCGTCGCCACCCTTGAACCGACAGCGACCCCGGAGGTCATCGCCCTGTGTCCGCCCACAACGAAGGACCACAGCGCTGATGAAATCAGGGCGCATGAAGCGAGGTCTATCGCAGCCACCATCCACACCCTCGTCACCAACGAGGGTTTTTCGCTCGGTGATATCGTCTGTCTTTTTCAAGCCCTCACCTCGACCGACATCTATGAACAAGCCTTGCGCCTCGGCGGCATTCCGTCTCGTATTTTTGGGGGGGGCTATCTTCTGGAACGTCCTGAGATCGCCGATCTCCTTTCAGCGTTAAGCTTCGCCGCTTTCCCCGAGCGGAACCGGGCCTTGATAGCGCTGCTACGCTCTCCTCTCGTGGGACTCTCTGATGACGACCTGGTTCTGCTTGCGGGAGAGGATGGCAAAGGACTTCGCCGAAATATCCGTCATCACGCCGAAGCCGGCCCCATCCTCACTTTGCTTGAAACCTCACATCGTCTTCGTCGTCCTTCCGAAATCATCCGCGCGCTCCTGGATCACACGGGATATGAAATTTTTTCGGCCACGGTCGATCCTTCCGGGGGACGAACGGCGAACATCGATCGCTTCCTCACGATCATTGAGAACCTCGAAGCAAGCGCCCCCATTTCGCTGCGTGCCCTGGTTCGCTACCTCCACGATCTGAAAATCCACGGGGCAAGACTTGGCGAAACACCGGCAACGGCTGAACCCACGAATGCCGTGCGCATGATGACGGTCCATGCCGCCAAGGGACTCGAGTTTCCCGTCGTGATTCTTCCCGATCTCATTCGTGGATCGCACCGCGCGAACACCCAGTGGTGTTTCGCTCGCGGAGAAGGATTGGGACTCCCACCGGATGTGGAAACATTGGCCACCCGAGAGCGTGAAGCCGACGAGGAAGAGCGCAAACGACTGCTCTATGTTGCGCTCACCCGAGCGGAGGAACGTCTCATCCTTCCGTTGCATCCGGACACCAAGGCCAAAGGCCTGTGGCACCAATGGCTCCTTCCATTTCTCAATGCCCCGGAAGTCACCGTCCGGGATCCGGAGTCCGGGATCCGGAGTCCGGAAAAGGATTTTCGGATCCCTGATCCCGGATCCCTGATCCCGAAAATTGAAGTCTTCTCTCCTCCACCGAAGCTGACATTGGACACCGATGCGGTTCGCACATTCACTGTGTCAGAACTTGAAACCTTTGCCCGTTGCCCTCAAGAATATTATCTGAAACACGTCGTGGGAGTCCCCGCAGAGTCCCTCCTTCCCCAACATCGCGAGGCCCTCCCGGCCTATCTTCGTGGATCTATTCTGCATAGCGTCCTCGAAGAACTCGAGCCTGAGCATCTTGAACTCCTCCCCGATCTCATAGAGCGTCATTGCCTTGCGAACCATGTTGTCCCCGATGAACGCTTGATCGCTGAACTCCGAGGACCTCTTGATCTATTTTGTACCACACCTCTTTTTCAGTCTCTGGGCAAAGGACGACGTGAAGTCCCCTTTCGCTGGCAGTGGGAAAAAATTGATGTCGTTGGAAAAATCGACTGGCTGCGCCCTGAGCGAGAGGGCGGTTGGGAGATCATTGATTTCAAAACGGATCGCCTTGAACCAAGCGAAGTGGGCGATCGAGCAAAGACCTATGACCTGCAAATGACGACATATGCCTTGGCGGTTGAAGCAGCCCTGGAAGAAAAAGTGACGTCAACAACCCTGCACTTTTTGCAACCTGGCGTCCCTTTCACCGTACCGATGGATGATCGCCGCCGCAATGAAGGTAAACGAGCGATCTCGGCCATCGCCAAACGGATCGCCGAAGCAAACTTCACGCTGGGGACCTTCACCCCACCATGCGCTCGTCCAGACACAACGTGTCCGTATCATTTAAATGGTTTGTGTTGGTTGGATTTTCAGAAACGGAGTCCGGGATCCGGAGTCCGGGATCCGGATTAGCCTGCAAAACCCTTTTCGACGCGTTCGGTCTCTTCTTTGCATCGAATACACAGCTCGGCCACCGGACGGGCCTCGAGACGCTTCAGGGAAATATCCTCCCCGCAGCGTTCACAGATACCAAACTCACCTTCCTTAATTTTCGCGGTCGTTTTATCGATCTTCTTCAGGAGAACCAATTCACGGTCGCGGAGTCGCAAATTCATCGACTGCTCAGCCTCAGTCGAGGCAAGGTCCACTTCATCAGGGAGATCGGCCTCATCGAAACCCAAACCCTGCTCGCGCGTCTGGGTCGCCTGGGTCAACAACTCGTTGCGCCTCTCCTCGAGGATCTTTTGGAACCGCGCGGTGTCTTTCTTATTCATGGTCTCTCCCGTGACGGAGTGTTTTCGAAAGTTGGCGGATCTTGCTCAAAGACCCACCTGTTGTCAATTCGATTTGCCCTCATTATAGGGGGTCAAACACCATGACCAAAGCAAAATCTTACCTCACCCCCATTGGGCACATTCTCGGGAAAACCCTCAAAGGAAAACAATGGGGGAACGGACTTGCGTTTGGAAAACTCTGTGTGAAATGGCCGCTGATTGTTGGCACCACGATCGCCCAACATGCCGAACCGTCAAAAATCTTTGGCAAA
>JACQMA010000151.1 GCA_016203825.1 Deltaproteobacteria bacterium
CATTATCTGGATGAGGAACATGCCTCACGAACTATTGAAGCGTATATCAACGATTACCTCAAAGAGGAAATCCAACAGGAGGGGCTCGTTCGTCATCTCCCTGCATTTGCGCGATTTCTCGATGCCGTTGCATTTAGTAGTGGCGAACTCGTCAATTACAGCAATATTGGGCGCGACTGTGGCGTTGATGCCAAGACGGTTCAGGCGTACTTTCAGATTCTTGTTGATACACTCCTTGGAAATTTTCTCGAACCATTTCGAAAACAGCGACGGCGCCAGATCATTTCGGCAACACCAAAATTTTATCTGTTCGATGTTGGTGTCGCCGGTGGTCTGATGCGTCGCAATCTCAGGGGATTACGCGGGCCAGAATTTGGAAGGGCATTCGAACACTTTATCCTGATGGAACTTCTCGCCTATCGCTCCTATGCCGAAAAAAAGATCCCGCTTCATTTTTGGAGGACAAAAGAAGGTGACGAAGTCGATTTTGTCCTGGATCGTGGAAGGATCGCTCTAGAGGTAAAAGGGAGTGACTCCGTAGATATTCACGCCCTCAAAGGGATCAAACTCTTTATGAAGGAATATCAACCTGAACATGCCTATGTCGTTTCGCAGGATCACGCCCCACGCCAATTGGAATCAGGTCTTCAGGTCCTTCCCTGGCAAACGTTTTGCGAGATGCTGTGGAAGGGGGAAATCTTCTGAGAAAAAGAGGCGCCCCCCTCTCAGTTGCGCAGTGGTTTCCCGGTCTCGAGCAAGGCAGCCATGCGGGCGTGGGTGCGTTCGTCGCCGCACAAACTTAAAAACGCTTCGCGTTCGAGATCGAGGATGTGGTCTTCACTTGTGGTGTGAATATTCGGTCGGTCACCGCCGGAGAGGACGTGGGCAAGTTTTTCCGCCACCACCACATCGTACTCCGTCGCTTTCCCAAGTTTTTGCCAATCTTTGAGCGCATTGAGCAGCGCCATTTTTCCGCCAAGGCCTGGCAGCGAAATATCGTCACGCGGTTTCGGCGGCACATAGGTCTTGGCCCACTCGAGGAGATGCGCCTTGGCCTCAAAGGTGAGCTTCTCACGATCGAGCGAAATGCGATCGTCAGGTCGAAGGATGCCGAGGGTTTTTGCTTCCAGCGCCGAACCACTGACCCGCGCCGTTCCAATGAGCTCAAAGGCCTTGGCCACTTTGGGGAACGGCCCCCCGTCATCGGGGGAAAACCAAATCTTGTCTTTGGAAAGGTGTTTTCGTTTTCCTTCGTCTTCAAAATGAAGAAGAAAATTCTTGCAGCCACCACCTGCTGGAATCACCCCCGCACCGACTTCGACGAGACCGATGTACGTCTCGACGCTCGCCTGTCTTCGTCCCGCGGCAAGCGACACCTCACATCCCCCGCCGATCGCCATCCCAAAGGGCACCGACATGACGGGCTTCGAAGAGAAGCGCATGCGCTGCATCACCGCCTGAAAACGACGAATGATGCTATCAAGCTGTTGCCGATCCCCCTGCTTCGCCGTCATAAGAATCAAGAGGAGATTTGCCCCCGCTGAAAAATGCGCGCCGTCATTGGCCACGAGGAGTCCAACCCCCTCTTTTTCAACGCGATCGAGGGAGCGACTGAGCATCTCAATCACGTCACCGTCGATGGCGTTCATCTTCGTGTGAAACTCACAACACAGAACACCATCACCGAGATCGAGCAACGACGCACCCGCATTATCTTCGATGCGACGTCCGATCTCCGCAAGTCTCTTCAGTGAAATGTTTTTCTCTGAACCGGGAATGATCTGAAACTCACGCGCCTTCAGATCAAAATAATGGCGATGACTCGTCCGCCATTCGTAGAAATGCGTTCGCTTGGCATCCACAAGTTGCTGAACCACAGAAGGAATGGCTGTTTTCTCCGATTCCAGTTTCGCCGCAACCTTCTCGACCCCTAACGCATCCCACATCTCGAATGGCCCCAGTTCCATATTGAATCCCCAGCGCAACGCCCGATCAATCTGAACGATGTCGTCCGCGATGTCAGGAATAAGAGATGCCGCGTACACGATGAGATGGCCGATCGCCGGCCACGCAATTTCTCCGGCTTGATCCTCGGCCCACACGACACGACGTAATCGTTCGGCCGGATCCTCGATCGAACGCACCTCGCCGAGTGACGGCGTGCGAAATTTTATCTGCGGTCGATAATCAAGTGTCGCCGGATCAAGAACGGTGATCGCGCCGGTTGCTTTGTCCTTGCGGTAGAATCCTTGTCCCGCCTTTTGACCCGTCCATCCTTTGGTGATCATCGCAACGATATACTGTGGAATGCGCATCCGTCTCGCCCCGGGGTCGTTCGGACACCCTTTGATCACGGTCTCGGCGACGAATCCCAACGTATCGAGCCCGACGACATCTCCCGTTCGAAAGATCGCACTCTTGGGATGTGCAGTCGCCGGTCCCAACACGCCATCAACGGCCTCGATCGGCCAGCCGTTTTCTTCAGTCAGATGCATGACGTCGAGAAAGTGGTACACACCGATGCGGTTCGCGATGAAGTTTGGGGTGTCCTTGGCATACACGACGCCCTTCCCCAGCTTGTCTTCAACGAATGCAACCATGAAGCGAAGGAGATCGGGATCGGTGTCGGGTCCGGGAACCACTTCAAGGAGTTTCAAGTATCGTGGTGGATTGAAAAAGTGGGTGACCATGAAACGCCGCTTGAAACTGCTGCTCCGTCCCATTGTGAGCAGCTGCGTCGAGAGTCCCGATGTGTTCGACGTGAGGATCGTATGCGGAGCAAGGATTTCATCGAGTCGCGCATAGAGGGCTTGTTTGACTTCAAGACGTTCCACGACGACTTCAATGATCCAATCACACTGGGCCGCACGCTGAAGATCATCTTCGAGATTGCCCACATTGATCTTCCCCACATCGCTGGGACGAAAAAGCGGCGGCGGTTTCAAGCCCTTCAGTCGTTCCACGGCCTTGAGGGCCAATTGATTGCGCCATGAGGGAAGATTTCGTCGGACCCCGCGTTGTTCTTCATCGACACTCGGCCCTTTGGGCGGAAGAATATCGAGAAGGAGGACGTCAAAGCCAAGACCCGCAAGGAGCCCGGCGATCTGTGCCCCCATCACACCACTTCCTAACACCGCAATGCGCTTGATCTCCGGCATCGCCTACATCCTCTCGATAATCGTTGCCGCACCTTGTCCACCACCGACGCACATCGTGACGAGTCCCGTCTGAACATCGCGCGCTTCCATCGCGGCGAGCAACGTTGCCATGATGCGCGCACCACTTGCACCAAGCGGATGTCCCAGCGCGATCGCGCCGCCGTGGACATTGAGTTTTTTCTCGTCGATCCCGAGTTCTTGGACGACCGCAAGGACTTGGACGGCAAACGCCTCGTTGATCTCGATCAGATCGATATCTGATAATTTCATCCCTGCGCGTGCGAGCACCTTGGGCACGGCTGCGACCGGTCCCACCCCCATGCTCGCGGGATCGACACCGGCGACCGCCATGGCCCGAATGCGGGCGAGCGGTTTCACGCGTAATTTTTTGGCAAGGCGCTTCGACGTGATGAGCGACATCGCGGCACCATCGGTGAGTGGAGACGAATTCCCCGCCGTCACGGTTCCCTCTTTTTCAAACGCCGGCTTCAACTTCGCGAGCATCTCCATCGACGTGTCGGGTCGTGGACCTTCATCGATACTCGCCACGCGCGCCTTTCCCTCTCCATCGACCGTTTCCACGGCAACCATTTCTTTCTGATATTTCCCCTGCTGTTGCGCCGAGAGCGCCTTGCGATGACTGGTGAGCGAAAAACGATCCTGGTCTTCGCGACCGATCTTATATTTTTTCGCCAGATTCTCTGCCGTCGTTCCCATACTGATGTACGCCTCAGGCCTCCCGGACACCAAAAGTTTTTCATTGAGACTCGGATTGAACCCGCCCATCGGCACATGCGACATGGACTCGACCCCACCGGCGAGGAAGGCATCTCCGTTGCCACTCATAATCGCCATCGCCGCTTGATTGATCGTCGTGAGCGACGAGGCACAAAAACGATTGATCGTCATGGCCCCGAGGTGCAACGGGAGACCGGCGAGGAAGGAAATGTTCCGCGCGACATTCAAGCCCTGCTCTCCCTCGGGCATCGCGCACCCAACGATGACGTCTTCCAAGACCTGGGGATCAAAACCGGGGACGCGTTCGAGACAGGCCTTGATGAGCTGTGCGGCAATGTCATCGATGCGCGTATTGACGAACTGTCCTTTGAGCGCGCGACCCATGGGACTGCGCACGCTGCTCAAAATCACCGCCTCTTCCATCTTGGCCTCCTTCTGTCATTGCGAGGAGGCCAAAGGCCGACGTGGCAATCTCCTGCAAGAGATTGCTTCGCTTCGCTCGCAATGACAACCACTATCAACATGAAGTCATTCAAAAACGCAAAAACAAAAATGGCCCCGCACCG
>JACQMA010000152.1 GCA_016203825.1 Deltaproteobacteria bacterium
CACTTGCATGGGGTGCAAGGGGTCGTTGGTTCAAATCCAATCGCCCCGACATTCGGACGCAACACGTTTTTTGCAATTGGCAAAAATCGTTTGTTGCGTCCAGAACACGCCATAGCCTTGGCGACGGCGGGTCATAGGTATCAAATCATGTGGCATGAAAGTCTTTTGAGTATGATTGGAAAGACACCGCTCGTGCGGCTCCGAAAGGTGGCAGCCCACGTGAAGCCCACGGTGCTGGTCAAACTCGAGTATTTTAATCCCGGTCACTCGGTCAAAGACCGCATTGCGCTCAAGATGGTTGAAGACGCCGAACGCGCGGGAACACTCAAACCCGGTGGGACGATTATCGAGTGTACGAGCGGCAACACCGGGATGGGGCTTGCCGTGGTCGCGGCGATCAAAGGCTATCGCTCGATCTTCACCATTAATGATAAACAGAGTCAGGAAAAGATCGATTCCTTGCGCGCGCTCGGTGCCGAGGTTGTCGTGTGCCCTACGAATGTGGCTCCCGATGATCCACGATCGTACTATTCGGTGGCGAAGCGCTTAAATCAGGAAATCCCGAATTCATTTCATCCCAATCAGTATGACAATACCTCGAATACGGTGGCGCATTATGAAACCACCGGTCCCGAAATTTGGGCCGACACCGCGGGCAAGGTGACACATTTTGTGTGCGGTATGGGGACGTGTGGAACGATTTCAGGCGTGTCCAAATTCCTCAAGGAAAAAAATCCGTATGTCCAGACGATTGGTGCCGATACGTACGGATCCGTTTTCAAGAAGTATAAAGAAACCGGCGAATTCGATGAACAGGAAATCTATCCGTATCTCACGGAAGGGATTGGTGAGGATATCATTCCTCAGAATGCCGATTTTTCCATCGTGGATCGAGTCGACAAGGTGAGCGATCGCGATGCCTTTCTGATGACAAGGAAACTCGCCCGTCTCGAGGGCATCTTCGTTGGTGGCTCGGGTGGGACCGCGGTCGTTGCGGGACTGCGTGTGGCGGAAGCGTTGGGGAAGAACGATGTCGTGGTCATTCTGATTGCCGATCACGGGACGCGGTATCTCGGAAAAATTTTCAACGACACCTGGATGAAGGCGCATGGGATGCTGGATGGAGAAGCAACGCTTACGGCTCTGGATATTCTTGCGCGTCGCGACAAGTCACGCGGGTTGATCGTGGTCGGCCCCGATGACCCGTTGTCACAGGCGATGCACCTCATGAAGGCGCATGATATTTCCCAGGTGCCGGTCATCGAGAAGGGGAAGGTCATCGGGAATGTGACCGAGTCGAAACTCTTGAATGCCGTCCTCGACAATCCGTCGCGAAAATCCCAACCCGTGAAGACCATCATGGGAGATCCTTTCCCTTTTGTGACGCCAACCACCAAAGTCGATGCGATTGCGAAGATGGTGACCCGCGATAACCCGGCCGTCCTCGTTCAAACGGACGATGGTCAGCTTCACCTCATCACCAAGTACGATCTCCTCTCCGTTTTTGCCGAATGAAGCCCAAGGTCCTCGTCGCGATGTCGGGAGGGGTTGATTCCTCCGTTGCTGCCGTGGTCCTCAAGGAAGCGGGCTTCGAGGTGATTGGTGCATCGATGCACCTCACAAGCTGTCACCGTCCCACCGATCGGAGCTGCTGCTCGGCCCTCGATCGACTCGACGCCAAGCGCGTGTGCGAGACGATTGGCGTTCCCTACGTGAGTCTCGATTATCGCGAGCGTTTCAAGCGCGACGTGATTGAACCCTTTATTCGCGATTATGCCCAGGGGCGCACACCGATTCCGTGCGTGCAGTGCAATTCCGAGCTCAAGTTTTCGGCCCTGTTTGACGAGATGGAAAAACTTGGGGCGACGTCGGTGGCCACCGGTCACTATGCGCGGGTTGATCACGATGCCGAGGGACGTTACCGACTGTTGCGCGGTCACGACCGTGTGAAGGATCAAAGTTATTATCTCTACGCGCTGACCCAGAAGGAACTTTCCCGTCTCAAACTCCCCATTGGCGATCTTGAAAAACGTGATGTCCGTGAACTTGCACGCCGTTTTGGTTTGGTGACGGCAGAGAAACCCGACAGCCAGGAGATCTGTTTTGTCACGAATGGTGACTATGTCTCTTTTCTCGAAGAGAGTGCGGCCGATCGGCTTCCCCATGGAGGGCATTTTGTCGATCGCGATGGAAAGGTCCTCGGTCGTCACGAGGGGATTTACGCGTATACGATTGGCCAGCGACGTGGGTTGGGAATGACGTTTGGAAAACCGATGTATGTCCTCGAAATTCGTCCCGCAACGAATGAAGTCGTCCTGGGTTCCGACGATGATCTGCTTGCCGATACGATGACGGTCGAGAAGGTGAGCTGGATGCACCCCGCGTTTGCCGATACCTGTGGCGAAGGAATGGAAGTCCAGATACGCGCTCAGCATCGTGCGGCGTCGGCGCGTGTCGTCGTTGAAACAGCAAGAAAAGTTCGCGTGACCTTTGCGGAACCGCAGCGCGCGATTGCCCCGGGGCAAGTCGCGGCGTTCTATCGTGGCGAAGAAATGCTTGGCGGAGGTGTGATCCAGTGATGTCGTTCAAACGCAACGATCCCCTTCGACCCTTCGAAAAACTCTTGGGGTATCGCTTCAAGTCCAAAGATCATCTGCGGCGAGCGTTGACCCATAAGTCCTATGCGAATGAGAAACGTCTCCCCGCATCAGAGCATAATGAACGTTACGAATTTTTGGGTGATGCCGTCTTGGAACTCGCGGTCAGTCAACTCCTCATGCAACGATTTCCCGACGCGCCGGAGGGCGAGCTCTCAAAACTCCGAGCCGCGCTCGTCAATGAAGAGCAACTTGCTGGGGTTGCGCGAACATTTCGTCTGGGGGAATTTCTTTTTATCGGAAAAGGAGAGGATCAGACGGGCGGGCGCGACAAACCGTCGTTGCTGTCCGATGCCCTCGAGGCGGTTTTCGGCGCTGTTTTTTGTGATCGTGGTTTTCTGAAAGCCCGCGACGTTATTGAGCAGCATATGGCAGATCTCCTTGATCAAGCCGGCGGGGTAGGGTTTGTTCGCGATTATAAAACGAAGCTTCAGGAAGAAGCGCAGAGTCGCTTTCGAACCGTTCCGCGATATCGTCTGGTGCGCGAGACCGGTCCCGATCACCGCAAGCAATTCGAAGTGTCTCTTTCCATCAATAACGAACCGTGGTCGGTTGGTTTTGGCGCGAGCAAGAAGGCCGCCGAACAAGACGCTGCCCGCCAAGCCCTTGAAAAATTTCAGGAATTCCACTAGCAACTTTTTTCGAAAACTGCCGATAATAAAGGTATGAGGAGGAACAGAAATCATGATCGCAGCCGGTGCAACCAGTCCACTTGCGGGAGCGCGTCTAAGAGTCGGTGACGTTATCAGTGTTGCCAGCCGAACTGGAGCGGCGCTCGCTCACGTTCGTCCAATCACAGATCAGGGGAAAGAGTTGGTAGCACAAGTTCTTAGTGCCTTTCGAAGCGCCTCTGCAGAGGAGCTCGCACGAACTGGAGCTTCCGCGCTCGATGTTCTTCGAGTGGGAAACCTTGATGCTGTGAGGGGTGTTTCTCCGCAGCAACGGGAGATGATCAACCGTTTGCAGCCGAACGATCTCGCGATGTTGCGGGATGCCGCACTACGTTTAGGTGACAGTATTCAGATGGCAACCGGACGCCGCATTTGCATAACGGCGGAGCAACTCTATAGAATCGCCGAAGCAGCGGGAGAAAGAGCGCGAGATTCGTATGTTACTGTTCGTGCTTCAACGGATAGTGCAGTTACTTTCGCTCGGCAATGGGCCTCTGCTGCTGGTCAGTATTTTTCTCAAGCGATTTCCATGGTTCGCAGAAGCAATCCAACGATTGTCGGAGGGACGGCTGCTGGGGCGGCGGCTACCGAGAGGCACTCGTTCCGGGCGCAGTCGCGTCTGTCGGTGCTGCACTTACCAAAGCTGGGCCATATGGTGCAGCCGCAGCTGTTGGTATTCTTGTTGGATCTGCGATTCATTTTTCCGGAGTTGGGAGATATACCGGAACCGACTGGCTCGGGGAAAGAATCGGCGATCTGCTTTATAAGTAGTCTTCGTCATCATCCTGACATTCCACATTATTAGCCAAGAAAGCCGATTGACCAAAAAGCACCTTCGAAAAACTCGCGTCAGATTTTTGACACCGTTTCTCAAAATGAGAACGCCCGCCAACCCTTTTGATGGAAAAACACCTTATCTTTTGCGCATGTGGGTATGGCATGCTTTTTGCTACCTGATGCCTGTGGTACGTTGGTGAAAAGTGAGGTGTCTATGTCTCGACGATGGATGTTGCTTCTCTTTCTCTTCTCCGTCCTTCCCTCGAATCTTGAGGCTGCGACGATCCCTGTGACCACAGGGGCCGATGAGTTTGATCTCGAAGAACCAGGTGTTGGGTGTTCCCTCCGTGAGGCGATTCAAGCTGCAAATACCGATGCCAACTTTGGAGGGTGCGCGACGGGAAGCGGGGCTGATAGCATCACTTTACCATCTGGACCCTTTCTCCTCACTCGTTCAGGACCTGACGAAGATGATAATCAATCAGGTGACCTCGATATTCGTTCTAACCTGACGATTAACTTTATAGGCGGCCCAAGTTTACCGGCAACGATTGATGGAGGAAATACAACGCGAGTTTTCCAGATCCATCCCACTGCATCCAATGTTCTTTTCAGAAACATCACAATCACTCATGGGCGTGCCAATGACCTTGCAATTGGATCTGGCGGGGGAATTCTCAATTGGGGCGGGCTCACTCTCGAGGGAGTAGCTGTGGTGGGAAACAATGCTGATTCTGGAGGTGGGGTGGCAAATGGTGAGGGAGCAGAACTTTCGATTCAGAGCAGCACGTTCGAACAAAACGGGGCGTCGAATTTTGGCGGAGGTATTTTTAATGATGACGGTGAGACCATCAGGGTTAGGAGCGGCACATTCATCGATAATCTTTCAGGCGACGATGGAGCCGGCATCTATTCCATTGATGGTGATGTGAGGATTACAGGAAGCACGTTTGAGGGAAACCAGGCGGTTGGCCGGGGAGGCGCTGTTTTTAGTGATAAATGGTTGTTTGTGGAGAGCAGCACCTTTTCTGGAAACAGTTCCCAGGAAGCGGGAGGCGCCATTGCGGCCTCAGGTATGGAGTCTTCTCTATCCGTCGTGAACAGTACGATCACGAATAATCGTTCATTTGCAGCAGGCGGTGGCATCTATGTCAGTCTGGGTGTTGCGGAGATCGTCAATTCGACGATCACCTTTAACGTGGCACGGCGTGCAGATTTGGTTTTTGTGGTCGGTGGTGGGGTTGCGCACGACGCCGCACGACCCGTCACCCTTTCCAACAGCATTGTCTTTGGGAACGAGAGTGAGGATTGTAGCGGCGGAATTGATTCCGGTGGAGGAAATATTGTCGGCGTGACCGACAATTGTGTTTTCCGGGGGACGGCCGAAGATCGTGTGGGAGGTAGCGAGCAGCCGCTTGTTTTTGGGATAGGCGCCTTGGGTTTCCATGGTTTGAGCGGAATCCTCACGCAGTTCAGGCCTCTTACGGAAGGAAGTTCGCTCGCTGTTCGATATGCACAGCCGGAGCTCTGTCCCGAGACAGACCAGCTGGGCAATGAACGATTCGATACAACCATCGGAGACACAACGTGCGACAGTGGTGCATTTGAATCACGTTACGGGGATGGAATTATCAGTTTTCCTGAGGTGTGCGACGATGCAAATGGCACCAATACGGATGCATGCGTTGACGGTCAATGGGCAAGGTGCGGTGATGGTTTTGTGCAGCCTGGTCGTGGTGAAACCTGCGAAGATGGGGTTGGCAGCGACGTCGATGCTGATTGCAATTCATGTGTCGTTGCAACCTGCGGGGATGGAGTTGTTCGTGCCGGAGTTGAAGAATGTGATGACGGAAACACGAACCAGAGCGACGATTGTCGCTCCTGTCGTCTCCCGTTCTGCGGGGATGGCATTCCCGATTCAGGTGAACAATGCGATGACGGAGATGGTATAGACAGTGACGAGTGCACAAACGCCTGTCAGCTCGCGCGGTGCGGTGACTCCATTCGTGGACTCGACGAAGAATGCGATTTTGGTGGTGTCGACACCACCACGTGCAATGCCAATTGCACCTATGTCGCCTGTCGAGATGGCTATTTCAACGAAGTGGCCGAGCAGTGCGAGCGGGATTTCGATACGACCGGATCGTGTGACGACGACTGCACCGTAACGGTGTGTGGTGACGGTCTTGTCAACGATCGAGCGGGGGAAACCTGTGATGATAATAATAATGTGACCGAATCTTGTGCATATGGCGAGAGAACCTGCGAAGTCTGCGCCTCGAACTGTCAGGAAGGGCTTGGCATCACCTCCTTCTGCGGTGATGGCGATGAGAATGGCTCCGACGAACAGTGTGACGATGGCAATCTGGTCGATACCGATGCCTGCACCAATACCTGCCAGGATGCACGCTGTGGCGATGGCTTCGTTGGGCCCGGTGAGGCGTGCGACGACGGCAATGAGGTGAATACCGACATGTGTACCAATGCCTGCCAGTCACCTCGATGCGGTGACGGATTCATCCAATCCGGTGAGGCGTGTGACGATGGAGATGCCGTCAATAGCGATACGAGTGCCAATACCTGCCGAAGCACCTGTCGACTTCCGAGTTGCGGCGACGGAGTGACCGATGAAGGTGAGGGATGTGATGACGGGAATATTGATGACAGTGATGCCTGTTTGAGGACCTGTGTATCCGCCACCTGCGGCGATGGCGCTGTCCAGTCGGCAACCGAGCAGTGCGATAATGGTACAGGAATCAGCGCAACAGCAGCCAACGCATGCCGATTGGCCTGCGTGCGCGCCTTCTGCGGCGATGGTATTGTGGACGATGGTGAAGCCTGCGATGATGGCAACAACGTGGATGGCGATGTGTGCACGAATGCCTGTCAAGTTGCGCGGTGTGGTGACGGGATTCTCGGACCCAATGAGGCCTGTGATGACGCCAACGTCGTTGATACCGATGCGTGCATAAGTGCATGCCGGCTTCCCACTTGCGGTGATGGATTTACGCAAGAGGGTGAAGTCTGTGACGCTGGTGCAGACAACGGACAGCCCAACCGTTGCAATGCAGAGTGTAGCGGTCAGACAGCGGCGGTCTGCGGGAACAGGGTTCAAGAGACTGGCGAAGCGTGCGATGCGGGACAAGCGACCCAGGAATGTGATGCCGATTGTACCGTGGCCGAGTGCGGTGATGGTGTCACGAACGACGTGCGCGGAGAACAATGCGATGATGGTATTGTGAACAGCGATCTTATTGGCAATGTATGCCGCAGCACTTGCCAGCTCCCGCGTTGTGGTGATGGCGTCAAGGATGAAGCTGAAGCCTGTGACGACGGCAATGCCGTCGAAGGCGATGCCTGTACCTCTGCTTGCGTCGTGGTCAGACCGTCGTCTTCCGTGAAACCAGGCGAATCAATCTCCCCCGCCAGCGGCGGATGTTCGCTCATTCGTTAACCAATTGTTTTTGTTGGTCTATTTGACGTTAACGAAATTCTCCGCAACCTTTCTTGAAGTCTGCCGATACTATCATTAGAGGAAAGGATCCATGACAGGTGCGGGTGAGACAATCGTTGCGCCGAAGATTCCCTACGCCGGGTTGGTAGGGCAGTTGTGTGGTGGCGACGGTTATATCGTTACTGATGAGATTGATGAGGATCTTCGTGGGTTTCTCAACGATACGTTGGAACCAGGGGAAGCGGCCCTCCTCACCCAGGATGAAGTTGAACATTATCTGCGGATCTATGGTGCCGAGGGGCTCAAGGTCTTGAAGGAGCTTGCCGAGCTTCGCTTGACCGATCAGCATTATGCCGAAGCGAAACTTTCCCGTGAATCTGATGATGCATTTGTCAGGGAGTTACGAGCAGACGCGCATCAGTATGAGCAATTTGTTGCTGATACCCACTGCCAACCCAGGGCTCCTCTCTTCACCGAAACGGTTCGTCGGGATATCACACAGTCGAGCCGACCGGAATCATTTCATTCTTATGATTTTGCGCTGCGTGGAAAATCGTGGCGAGATGTGGCTTTAGGAACGCCGGATAAGGAGTTTCTCGACGCGGTCATGCTCACGGTCCAGTATGGAAATCATATTCCAGGGCTCGCCAACAGGTTTGGCGAAACACTTTCGGGAACGGTTATTCGTGGGCATGTGAGTTACGAGCCCCGGCGATTTGTTCCTCCGAAACGATTCTGGTTTGGGGGGGCCGATCCCGATCCGATCAGTCTCAAGG
>JACQMA010000157.1 GCA_016203825.1 Deltaproteobacteria bacterium
CAGGTGAGGTCCGGTCGGATGTTGAATCGACCTTGGGCGCCGCGGAAACCCACGCGAAAACCCGTCATGACTTCGTCAAAGATCAGGAGCGATCCAAAACGGTCGCAGAGTTTTCGAAGCCCCTCGAGAAATCCCGGCTTCGGTGGGACACACCCCATATTCCCGGCGACGGGTTCGACGATGATGGCCGCGACTTCGTTGCCCACTTTTTCCATGATCGCAGCGAGGGCGGCGATATCATTATAGGAGGTGACGATCGTGTCACGCGCGGCCGTCTCGTTAATCCCCGCCGACGTCGGCGTTCCACATGTCGCTGCACCAGAACCGGCCTTGACGAGCAGAAAGTCGGCGTGACCGTGGTAGCAGCCTTCAAATTTTATGATCTTCGTGCGACCCGTCGCCCCGCGCGCGAGGCGCAACGCCGACATCGTCGCTTCCGTCCCGGAGTTCACGAACCGCAGCATTTCCATCGAAGGGAAGGCTTCGGTGACGAGTTCGGCGAGGTTCGTTTCGAGTTCTGTCGGTGCCCCGTAGCTCGTCCCTCGCTCCGCCGCCTGGGCGATCGCCGTGACGACGTTGGGATGCGCGTGGCCGACAATCATCGGGCCCCAAGAACCGACGTAATCAATGTATTCTTTTCCCTCGATGTCCCAGAGATGGGCCCCTTTTGCGCGCGCGATGAAAGGGGGGGTGCCACCGACACTGCCAAAGGCGCGCACGGGAGAATTGACCCCGCCGGGAAAGTAACGTTTGGCGCATTCAAAGGCCTTTTCGGATGTGGACGACATCGGCGAAGGGGATTGCCATGTCATCGAGTTCCTCGCAATGACGAATTGAGGTGCATGATCAAAAACAGAGCAACATCGTCGAAAAGCTGCCGATAACGTATGTGCGTGACCACAATCATGTGTGAAGGGAGTTGACAAAAATGATGCGGTGCGACAAAAGGCACGCACTTTCGAATGGTTATGCAATTCCATCGAACACAGTCCTAGGGACATGGGGAGCCATAAGGCTCCCTATTTTTTTGAGCGATATGATCAACACGATTTGTTGGCATAAAGAGCATGTCCTGAACCCGTAACCACGGGGTTCCGACCTTTGGGTCGGAACCCCTTTTTTGTTTTTGTAAGGAGAACGATGGCAGTCGAGCAACTCCAATCAGGGATTTCTCTCCCTTCGGGTGGGATGTTCTTTGCCGCCGATACCCTTGTTTGCGACGAGGCCTATGGGGAGGATCTGGTTGATGCACGGACCTTGGGCGAACTTCACGGTACCCTCGCCCGTCTTGAAGCGGGCCAGTCACGAGCGCAGCACGAGGTTGGCAAGACTCAATACGCGATTGATCGCGCTACCCTTCCAGCCATTTTCATCGAAACGATGGCGCCAGGGACCTCGCTGATCCTTGATGATCAGCGGCTGCCCCTCCTCGATCGCCGCGAAGCGATTCAGCGTGATCTCACCCGCCACCAGAAACAGATTGCTCATGTTCAGGGAGAGATCGCGACCATTACACGCAAACGCGCCGATCACGAAGCGGGCAGGCTGCTGGCCACCTTTGGACACAATGGCAATCCCCAAGACTACCTTTATTTCAGTGGGTTGGATGAGCTTCCTGCAGAAGAAATGGCAATGCTGGGGTCTCTCTATGCCGATTTTGGAATTCATGACGTTGCCTCTCAGTATTTTGTGGTGGCCTCAGAGCTTGCGGATGATACCCGTCAATCAGACCTCATGCTTACCGCGGCCTACCGCACAGCTCCCAAAAAGAGTCCGCTTCTTGCTGGTGATCGGGATGAACTGAGTCGGACGCTCCATCAGTTGGGGGAGCGTATCGGAAGCCATCAGAGTGGTGACCGCGCCCGTTTCCTCTCGGCGCGTTTTCATGCGTTGCGCGAATCTCTTGATCCTGCCGAATTCAGCGGAGACGATCCGCTGGAAATCGAGATTATCCTCATCGATCGAGCAATGCCACCCCATATTGGACGCAGACAAACCTTTGATGACGTGGGTGCCTGGGCTGATCTCACCCAAGAAGTGAATGATTACGAAATTGCTTTGAAGAGCCTTCCGTCGCGCCGTCATGGAATTGAGGCAGCGGAGTCTTTGCGACAGAAATTCCGTGAACGCGTTGATCTTGTGGCCCAGATGGCTTTACCCTTTGCGACGACCATGATCGCTGATGAACGCGGTGAGCCGGAGGTTTCCCTCCCCAATCCGTGGGGGAGAGAGCTTGCCGAGCGTTTGGTCGGCATGTCTGCCCAAGTTGAAGTAACCTCGCGTTTACTCTCGGGTGAAGCCATTGACGCCATCACCAGATTTCGGGAACTCAAAATCCTTCTCCCGGCGTCACCAACCCTTGCGGCCTATGAGCGATCGATGACCGCACGGTATCCGGCACTCGATCGAGGCGACGGACATTTTATCAACCAGTTTGATCGCGATGACGATGCCGCGGTGGTGAGCCTTCTCCCGTCCTATTTGGGGACGCAATCCATCGTGGAAGATATCGGTATTCCTTTAGGAGGCGCTGGTTTAGGGGCCGCACTCCTGTGTTTTGCGGCAGGTACTCCGAGCCTTGCGGCATGTGGTGGTATTGCCACCGTGGGTGGCATGATCGGCGCCGGTGGCGGTATCGCCTTCAACCACTGGAAGGATTATCGCGATGCGCAGGATGTCTTGGATCAGGCATCGCGGAGCGGATTTTCGCCGGTTTTTTACGATGATGCCGTCAGACAATGGGGAATCCAAGGGGCGGGCGATGGTGTTTCCGCAGCGATGGTTGGTTTTGCTGGTCCTAGTGTTACTCGAGTGCTTCGAACAACCGGCAGGTTTCTTTTGGGGAATGGCGCCAATGGTTCCATTCCAATATCAATTGCGCCCGATGCCGTTGAAGAAGTTCTTAATCAGATTCCTCGTTGGGGAGGGTGGGAGGCCTATTATGCCAGTCGTATTAGCGGCGCTCCTGTCTTTTTAAATCGTTCGTCGAGTTTTTACCGTTTTTGGGGAGGCAATGCGCTGTGGGCCGCTGGCTTGGGATATGCCGGATATGATTTGGCAACCCTCCCCGATGGTTCGATCGGCTGGGATGGAATCCACTCGTGGAAAGGTGTAGCGGGGACAACGTTTGGTCTGGCTCGCCTTGGTCGCCCCATGATTCGGTTCGAAACCATTGGTGCTGGTTTAGGGGCTGGGGTGAGTGTTGCCGTTCAGGCCTCCCTCATGCTCTTGGCCGGCGCTTCATCGTCAACGGACATGAATAAAAATGCGGTGATTACGGCGGGCGTTATTCCCTATGGCATGGTGGTCTTTATGGGCCAGTGGAGTGTGTATGGAGCTCCATTTTTACGTTCGAATTGGGTCGGGACGCGTTTACTGTCCCTGAACGAAGCGGTTGGTGGCGGCCCCGGTCGGGCACTGGCGGCTCTAACTCCACCGATTGTGCGTCGTCCCGGTGCTCTCACAGGCTTTGTGGATAACAACTGGCGTCGTATAGCACTCACCGCCGATGGTGCACGGGCCCTTGCCAACGTGAATGCAACCACGAATGCCATTTTTACGGGACTCACCGCAGATGTGCAAGGCATCGATCGTCAGAATGGTCTCCTCTCCCGCGTCCCCAAACAATGGCTCTTCCATCGTTTTCTTGGTCGTCGCCAATTGTATTATGGATACGCAACAACCCCCGGCCAGCTTCTCGCGCGCGGCGGTGGAGGGGGAATGGAAGTTGCGATCGGTTCGTTCGCCAACCCCCATTCGAGAAAGGGGCGCAATCTTCCCGGAGTCGATCGAAGACTCGATGGATATCGCGAGTACAAATACGACCCCATTGCGATTGCGGCGTCTTCTTTGAGGAGGCAGGATCCAACGGGAGATTACGATTATGAATTGCTCCAGCGCATCCAGGATGGAGTTGTGAGTTACGGTCCCCTCAACGCAGCAGTCTCATCAATGAAGTACGGTGGGGTCCAATGGGAATCGATCGACTACAAGAGTCTTGCGGGTCATATGCAATATTTTGAAAATGCTTCCGCCAAACACAGGCAAAGGTTGGCGAGGGAAACAGAGCGCCTGAAACAGGCTGTTGCCTCGGGTCGCATTGCCGATCCTCTCGATGTCCACACCGTCATCGCCATGGACCTCATGCGTCGTGCCGCTTATGGATCGCGGACGGAAAGGAATGGTACGGGTCTTGAGCTCGCAATTGGAGTGAAGAAGGGGATAGAACTGGCGGACTTGGTCGATGAGATCAACCGGGGTGAAAGAGACCGTTCGTTACGCGAGCCACCTCACGATCATCATCAATGACGAGTCAAATCTTGTTTCACCTCCGTCACCGATATGTTACAAAACCAGTATATTTTTTCACTTGATTGCGAAAAAGAGATTGGTTAGGAGGCGGCCCAATGCTGTTCACGAACTATGACATGGAAATATCGATTTAAGCGCCGACGCGCTTTTTTAGGGACCCTCAAGGGGGATCCGATCTTCGATCGGGTCCCCTTTTGCGTTTTGAAAGGCCCATGGCGACGATAGACCCACGGACAGTTCGAACAGTTGAAGCACCGTCCTCCTCGTGGGAAGACTTGTGTTCCCCTCATGGGACGTTCGATCCTGCGGCAGATGCATTTCTTTTTGATCGAGGTGAAGAGGCCCTCAACAGGGCGACACTTGAACGGGCAGCGCGTGATCTTGATCGTCTCGACCGTGGTCTTTCCAGAATGCAGCAGCGTCGCGAAGAGGCCAAGGGACGACTCGCACACCTCCAAGAGGCGAATACAACATCGGCGCTCTCAGACCCCCGTTTTTCTAGGAGGCTGCTTGAAGAGGGGGCCCAAGGTGAGATGTCGATTCGTCATGAAATCGAGTGGATGGATGCCGAACTCGCCGATCTCAAACACGAGCGATTAGCGGTGGAAGACAAACAACAACGCGAACTTGATCGCGCCGCCGACGTGGTCCTTCGCGCTGCGCGATGTGATGTGAGCGCCCCAGAAGTTTCTCCCGAGGTCGCTTATGCCTTGGGGAGTTGGTATGCGCGATATGGTGATGGCGTGACGGCGAGTCGTTATCTCCAAGAAGGAGCCTTGATCGTTGAAGATGGAGTGGCATCGCTCGATTGGGAACGACAGGCCTTGCTGGCAGCGCCCATCGGGAACGATCTTTTGCGCTCTGCTGACCTCGACGATCTCAATCTTCGCTTCGCGCGTTTGTCTTCTGTTCATCCTGAATTCAAGCGCGAACTCGAGGCGGACCTTGCACACATTCGTTTTCGCGTCGCAGCGAGCAGCATCACCGGAAAAGATTTTGAAGAGGGTGGCGATCCGCTTGCGCGGGATTATCAACGATTCGTGCATCAAGTGCAGTGGAGGCAACGGCGGATCGCTCCAACACAAGAAGGGCTTGTAGAAGCAAAGGCATGGATGGCGGGGTTCCTCACCGTTGCCCATCATCGTGCCCAGATGGGAATGATCTCCAATCGTGAGGGACGTCTCGATGGTCATCGTCGCGGCAATGAAACACTTCTCGCCTTGGCGGATGATCTGGCGTCGTCTTTTGTTGGGAAGATGGGATCCAATGCCGAAACCGAACAGTATGGTCCACGCTCTGAGCATCCCGGTGTCATCGATCTTTTTGAAGACCTCGCTCGACTCCATGGCGAAGTTGTCTTCACGACTGAACTGACGGCGAATCGTCCCGTGGATGCGGTGAAGGTCTTTGTTCGAGAACGGGAACGGTTTGCATCTTCGAGGTCGCTCGCTGCGTTTGAAAAGAGAATGACCACTGCCCTTCCTATGTTGGGAGATGGTAGGGGACGGTTCAAACCGGTCGATCACTTCAGCGCCGACGATCAACGAGCGGCGCGGCGTGCGTATGCCGATTTTGTTGGGTCATCACCAATGGTCGTGAGTTGGGGATTGCCGATGGCGGGTTTTGTCGCCGGTGCAAAATTGGGAACGGTCGTTGGTGGTCCGTGGGGAGGTGTTCTTGGTGGTGGAGCTGGGGTTGTGGCGGGGCTTGGCGGGAGTTGGTTGTATGATGATGTGACTTCGAATGAGGAACAACTTCAGGCTTACCGCACGGGATACGCGCGACTTTCCTCCGATGATGCCGAACGAGTTTTTGATGCGATGCAGACCAATGCAACTCAGGCCTTCTTTTTCTCCGCTGGATTGGGTGGGTTGAGCCGTTGGTTAAGCGTGCCCGCAGCGGCACCCGTTGCTGCCGGTGTGCTTCAATCATCCGTCACGGTCGCAAAAAATATAGGACGACTCTACAATGATACCGTTTCTCGACCATTGGTGTACAGCGCCTTGGGGACATTCGGTGCGATCGAATACTTTGCCCTCGATGACGACGGTTTTGGTTTTGATGGATTCACCTCTCCCTTTGGTCTCATGAGTGCCGCCATCTTTTTGAACCGCGTGATTCCCCAACCCGTGTTTGGCATTCGTCCCGAAGGTCAGGATATGGGTTTTACCATCAGCACGGGGATCAACGTGTGGAATCAGATGCAAACGGGGGCTTCTTTCAGGCATGTCGATTGGAATCGACCCTTCACAGCCGACTATGTGACATCTCTGCTCACACTCCATTATTTTATGTCTCAAAAATTTGGTGCCCAACATCTGGAGCGCTCGGCGCTTGGCCGTGCGACCCTTCGCGGAATTGATGCTGTTGATCGTCATGTTTTGGGAGGGAGTATGGCACGGTCGTCATGGCTCCGTCCCGTGGTGCGAATCCCAGGGGCAACACGAGGGATCGTCAATGGGGATCCGTTTCGACATCGAATGGCTATGAGGGGAAATCTTGCGCTGACCGCAAGAATGGTTCCTGTTGTGGTGGCGATCCCGTTTATTAAATCGGAGGCCCAAGGGGTGAATCCCTGGACGACTGCTGCGACACGTGGAGTGGGAAATGCTGTCTATAATGTGATGGTCACTCCCATCCAGTCCGTCATGGGTGACGACTCTGTCGCAGGTATGGTTGTTGCGACGGTCGGTCGAAACGCGATCAAAATGGCCCTTTCCTGGGAATCCAATCCCTTTACTGGTCAAAATCTTTATTTTCCCGATGTGTATGACGCCATGTCGACGGGAGTTGCACGCGGCGGTCTTGACGTGGACGCCTGCCGTGACCTTCACGATCGAATTGCCGCTGGCACGAGTACGCCGCGCATGTTGAGTTTTACCGAACGGTCATTCGACGATGAGAGCGTTCAAAACTTTGTGCGTTTTGCTCAAAGTCACGATGCACCATTTCGTGAGGTTTTAAGCCAATGCGCCGAAGATCTCGACTTAGCTGATCGCACGAGTGCCCTGATGTTGGCGGGTGCGGGAGATCAGAGGTTGCCCGCTGAGTTTCCCGCGGCGAGTGAGCCCGAAATACCATGATTACCATCGTCGCTGCCCTCGCAGAGGAACTCACCTCCATTCGTAAACTCCTCGTCGTGGAGGAACAGTTATCGCAAGGGCCGCTTCAATTTCATCGTGGACAGATTGGAAAGCGAGCCGTCCTGTTGGTTCAAACCGGCGTCGGTGCGACCGCTATGCAGCGGGCGATGACGGCGTGTTGGTCACACTTTACGCCTTCCGAAATCATTCACATCGGCATGGCCGGGGGAGCCGATCCCGGGCTCGGTGTTGGGGATCTTGTGGTGGCAAATGCGGTGATCGATGCCATTTCAGATGCATCAAATGTTCCCAGTCCCGAGCTTCGCCGTCGCGCCATCGAACTTTGTCATCAGCACCATCTTCGAGTCCAAGAAGGCGGCGTGGTCACCTCAACAACGGTCGTCACCGATCCGCACGAGAAGGCGTTTTTGGGAACGAAATATGGAGTGCACGCGATCGACATGGAAAGCTTTGCGCTCGCTCACGCCTGCGAGGAACAACGCATTCCCTATCTTGTCCTTCGTTCCATATTTGATCCCATCGATACACCTTTTCCATGTCTGGCCGATGTCCTCGATGAAGGTGGTTCCGTCGACATGCCAACGTTGATCGCACACCTTGCGCGGCATCCGCGCGATGTGATGGCCCTCCCGCGTCTCGCGTATGCCGCAACGAAAACACGAGAGTCACTGACGCGGTTTGTGAAGGCGTGGATGCTTAATGCCGCTTGAAAAATTGAATCACCGCTTTGGCCACAGCATCTTTTTCTGCATCGAGCGTGATCACGTGTTGTGAGTGTGTGAGTGTCGTGACGTCGACGGTTTCTGATCCAGCCAGTTTTTGAACCAGCGCGACATTGCGATACGGCGACACACGATCTTGAGTGGCGTGGACAAGAAGTAATGGATTTTTCACGCGTGGCAATTCACGTCGAACAATACCTTGAAGTTCTGCCAACTGAAACGCGGCGCGAGAAGGAAATCGTGCAAACGAACTGTTTTGATACATACGTAAACCTTCGGGATCTCCGACGCTGTGTTTCCAATTTTTGGGAGTTGAGGCGATGAGGTGGTGGAGTGGTGTGAAACGAGCGAGGGGAATCAAAAAATTATTCCAACGACTCAGTGTGAGCGGGGTCGAAAGAAGGGCAAAGGCGCGGACCCCCCAACCTTCATCGGCCGCGAGCTTGATTCCCAAAAGTGCGCCCAACGAAAGACCGGCGTAATAGACGACATCGACATTGCGGCGAAGTTCGCGATACGCAACGCGAACGGTTTCATACCACTGCTGCCACGTTGAGTGGCCCACATCATCGAGCGTGCCGTTGTGCCCGGCAAGAAGCGGCGTTGCCACGCGATACCCTTCCTTCAAAAGGGCGTCGGCCAGCGGGGCGACGGTCGCGGGACTTGCTGTGAGACCATGAACGATGAGGCAACCTTTGGTCATTTTCGTTTTTTTACCACTCTCCACATTCATTGACAAGCTGGGAGTCTCTTCGGTATTCCTTGGTACATGATTGAGCACATCTGTGTTTCCATCCAAGACGATCTGCGGCGAGTGGAAGAGGCCATCTCTTTTCACCTCAAATCGGATCTTTCGATGCTCAATACTGTTACCGAATATGTGACGCGCAATGGCGGCAAACGCATCCGCCCAGCCCTTTTTCTTTTGAGTGCTCGTCTCGCTGGTGTCACCAACCCTGAAGTCGTGAAGGCTGCTGCAGGCTTCGAACTCATCCACACGGCGAGTCTCCTTCACGACGATGTGGTTGATGATGCCGCCGTTCGTCGTTCCAAACCGTCCGCGAAAGTAAAATGGGGAAATCAAGTGAGTGTCCTGGTCGGCGATTTTTTGTGGTCCAAAGGATGTTCTCTTTTTGTAGCCCAGCGCAGTCACGAGTTGATGAATGCAATTGTCGAAGCGATTGCAGGTCTCACCGAAGGCGTGCTGCTCGAGATCAGTCGACAAAACGACATCACGATGGATGAGGATGTCTACATCAAGATTATTCGTGGCAAGACGGCGGCACTTTTTGCCGCCTGCGGCGAAGGGGCTGGGGTGCTCGCCGGTGTGTCGGAACCGTTTGTCATGGCGCTGAAGCGGTATGGTTTTGATTTTGGAGTTGCCTTTCAGTTGGCCGATGACGCCCTGGACTATGTTTCCGACGAAGCGCGTTTTGGGAAGACGACCGGGACAGATCTCCGAGAGGGGAAACTCACCTTCCCGCTCATTGCGGTCCTCAAGCATGCGACGCCCGAGGAAACGCGGCTTATTCGAGATGTCTTGATTTCCGACCATCTTACGGACGCGCAATTTCATGATGTCTTAAATG
>JACQMA010000153.1 GCA_016203825.1 Deltaproteobacteria bacterium
AAAATCCCCGTGATCTGCTCCTCCGTAAATCGCGATCTCTTCATGACTCCCTCCCTGACCACCCCTTAGGCGATCAATTTGGAAGTTTCAAGCTCTCCAGTTTTTGGGGTCAAGACCGGTCGGGGCAGTAGTCTTTTTCAATGTCGGTGATGAGGCGATCGGAGACGATCGTAGATCCGTCAAACAACGCCTGAACTCCTGCAGAATCAAGGAAGGTGAGAAACGGCTCCTTTTGCAGTCCGATCGTTTGGTGGATTTTTTGGTAAAGCGGTGTTTTGCGATCTTCCGGTCGGAAATAATCAAAAAGCACAGGGCTCCCAGGTGCGAGAAATCCGGAAATGGTTGTGATGACGCGTTGGAGTGACGCAAGGGGAACATAATAGCTGATCCCCTCCATCACAACGATCGTCGGTTTCGACCAATCCCATCCCAACTTTTCAAAAGAGAGCGCGATGTCCTCTGTAAGATCGGTCGCGACATAATCAACCTTCACGAGCGGCTGCTTGATCTTCCCTTCGCGTGCGAAGCGATCGATGATCCCCCTTTTGTGTTCAATCATTTCGGGCAAATCGAATTCGGCATAGTGGGTGAGACGGGCTGCATCAGGATGGCGATAGGGAAAGGTATTGAGCCCCGCTGCCACATTGATCATCTGAGATACGTCACGGTTGATATACGTGATAGCGGTATCTTCGATATATCGACAGCGCAGTGCCCCATGACGGGCAAGACCCGGATAAACGGAAAGCCAATCGTCACCAAGCGCCCGTGCTTCATGGGTCAAAAGATGTTGTGCCAACGTGTCACGGCTCACTTTGATATCGAGGGAGCGCATATACGCCATCGCCAACGCTGATTGTGCGATTTGCGCCATGTGTGGATTACCTCGACGACGTCGAGTTGAGGCTGTGTTTCAGGCGGGCCATGGCGGCATGGTCGTTGCGGTTCATAGCATACATGTATTCAATAAGGAGATCGAGTCTCGGGAAAACCTCGCGACGAAAACGATGATAGAGATACTCGGGAAAGGATGATGGCATTTTTGATGAAGGCATTCGGGCAGAATGGTTTTTTATGGTTTTTTTTCTTTGAGTTTCCATATTGGTGCCTCCTTTACGGTATTACTGGATTTGCCGGTTTGGAGACGTAGAAGAAGCGTTGTTCTTTGAGTTCCTTGCCGGAGTGTTTGTCGCGGATCGTAATCGTTGCGGCATACCGTCCCTCGACCGCATTGGGGGGGAGCGACATGGTGTTGATGAGTTCGATCGGTCCCGGTTGTTCCAGACGACTGCGAAATTCGACAATTTTTTCGAGCTTGAGTCCGATGCGATCGTCCGGATAACGAACGGTGAGATCTTCTTCGAGCCATGCCTCACCTTCTCGCATCGCATAACCATCCACTTGAAATGTAAAATAAATCGTTTCGCCGGGTGAGAAGATGGGAGGCAAACGATGATTACCAGCCGTTCCCGCGCCGTAGATAAATTTTTGAACAAGAAGCCGATCGCTCCGTTTTGACGAAGGGGAACGTGTGAATTCCGTGGTCCACGTTGAGAAGGAACTCACCAGGGTATCGGGTGCTTGGCTTCTCAAGAGACTTTCCCGATTGCTGAGGCCAGCGGACAAGAGAACCCCTGACGTGATGAGGACGAGGGCGATGCCGATCAAGGATTTCCAATTGCGTGATTCACGAACGACAAGCGTATCGGCGGCTGCATCTCCCAAACGCTGCTTTCGATTCGAGACGACGAGGGCAATGAGTCCCCACGGACTACAATCGGCAAGCCGAAAGAGCGTGCGAATGACAATGCTCGAAACCGTTGGTGGTGTGCCGTCGTCCTGGCGAAGGCGATATCCGCAGAGCCACTTTCCAAGCGTCGTCCCGAGCAGAACATCGGGAGTGACCTGATACGCGAGAAGGACGAGGGGGAGTGCGAGCAGGAGAATCCGATTCAAAAGTTCCGCTTCTTCATGGAGAAAAAGCAGATACCCGAGCGCAAATGCGAGCGTGACGACCGTATCGATGCTAGCGGCGATCATGCGCCCCGATGCCGAAGCGCCCGTGAGCGAAGAAGGAATGTCACTGGACGTTTGTTGATGACGGTGAATGACAACCGTCCGTGCGGCGAGATCCCCCAACCGTTGGTGCCAGGTACTCTTTTCCATGATGACAATACCGATGAGGGCGCATTGCAGCGGGAGATCGATGATCCGAAGAAGATTTCTGACGAGGATGGCGCCGAAACCGGGGGAGCTTCCATCGAGTTTTCGAACCCGAAGTCCACACAACCATTTCCCCGGCGTTGCGGCAAAAATACCCTCAAAGAGGAGGGCGAGTCCGAGCACGACGATGAGAAAGGCGCCGTGAAAGAGAAAAACGTTCATGCGCACGACGAAACTGAGAATTCCGTAGAAGAAGATCACGCACAACGTGTCGATGAAGGCAGCGGCGAAACGATCTTTGAGCGACGCGATGGTTTCCTCGGCTTCTTCTCGTGGGGCCGATAACCTTTTTTCACGGGGATCATCGGTCTCTTCGTCAAAGGCCGCCGCAACGTCCGAGACGTCGATGAGATCTGTGTTTTCAGTTTCAGCCATAATGGGGTGGACTGTATAGGTGTTTTTTCACCATCGCAACATTATCCGTGATGATTCCATCGACCTGCATGGCGAGGCACTGAGGGACAAGCTCTGGTTTATTGACCGTCCAGACGTAGATCGACCGTCCCACGCGATGGGCCTGTCGTACGAGTGAACCGAGGGGAGCGGCGTAGGGGGCCATGATCGTGTGACTGTCCACGCGGCGAGCGGTGCGCGCGGAACGTGCGCGGGCGAGTGGTCCGCGGTTGATAATGAGGGCCCGCGGGAGTTCAGGGAAAAGTCGCTTCATCTCCAAGAGAATTTTTGGGGAAAAGGACGCGATCGTCATCGCGATCGACGATGCAAGCGGAACAACGATCTCGCCGATTCGCGCGACGGCCTCCGCCACCGCAAGCGGTTGCTGCTTGATCTCGATGATCACGCGCAGCCGGTGGTGGCCGATGAGCGTGAGGGCATCGGCGAGTGTCGGGATTTTTTCGTCCTTCCATTTCTTTCCGAAGTGACTCCCGGCGTCGAGCTCACGGATCGTGGAAAAGGGAACGGCATGGACAAAGCCTTTGTACCCGGTGAGGATCGAAAGGTCATCGTTATGCGTGACCACGGGGACGCCGTCACGCGTCACCTGCACATCCAGCTCGATCGCCTCGGCGCCAAGTTCGACCGCGCGCTCGAAAGCCGCGATTGTATTCTCCGGAGTTTCGGCGGAAGCGCCACGATGGGCGATGACAAGAGGAAGAGTTGGTTTCATGATGTCGCCAAGGGGAGTTCCAGGTTGTCCCGTTCATACAGGACAATGCCCGTGGCCACGACGGCGGCCGTTTCGACGCGCAGAATTTGAGTGCCAAGCGAGACGGTCGTTGCCCCTCGTTGAAGCGCTTCTTCGATTTCTTGGGGAGCGAATCCGCCCTCAGGTCCGATGATCAGGAGTGGTGCCGTGGCCGCATGTTTCGTTCGCGCAAGGAGCTTTTTGAGCGACACGTGTTCTTCTCCCTCCCAGAACAAGATGACAGGAGAGAAAGAAGCGAAACGTTCAACGAGCTCGCTCCACGAAAGCGGCGCCTCGATGGTCGGTCGAAAGGGAAGACCTGACTGCGTGGCCGCCTCAAGCGCGATCGTCTGCCAGCGCTTGCGCTTCGCTTCAATATCTTTGCCGCGATAATGGGGAACCGTTCGCGCCGATGAAAACGGAATGATGTGGGTGAGTCCCAACTCCACCGTTTTTTGAATAATCCACTCGAGCTTTTCGCCCTTCACGAGGGCCTGGGCGAGGACCGGTGTTCGTGCTGCATCTCGTCGTGGGCGCTCATTCATAACGGTGACGGTCACTCCCCGGAGCGCAGCCGATTCGATGCGCGCATTGAACGAAAGACCTTCGCCGGAAGAAAGCACGAG
>JACQMA010000161.1 GCA_016203825.1 Deltaproteobacteria bacterium
CCGAACGTTGCCGGGCCAGTTGTAACGTGTCAGCATCTTGAGGGCCTCGTCATCGACTCTTTTCACTTTCGTGGTGCCATCGGGGAGTTTGTTGTAGGGCGCCGTTTCCAGGAAACGTTCGATCATCACGGGAATATCTTCCGGGCGGTCACGAAGGGACGGGAGCGAAATCTTCACCACCGACAGTCGATAATACAAATCTTCACGAAAACGACCGCTGGCAATTTCCTGTTTAAGGGCCCGATTCGTTGCGCAAATCACGCGGACATCGATTTTGACAGGGACGTTTCCTCCGACGCGACGAATTTCGCGACTTTCCAGCGCTCGGAGGAGTTTTGGCTGAAGATCGAGAGTGAGCTCACCGATCTCATCGAGGAAAATGGTTCCGGTATTGGCGGCTTCAAAGGCCCCGCGACGACTCTTGACGGCCCCCGTAAAAGCGCCGCGCTCATGACCAAAGAGTTCTGATTCAATCAAGTTGGGGGCAACGGCGGAACAATCAAACACGGTGAACGGACTGCTCTTCCGCGAGCTGTGCTGATGGACGGCTTGTGCAACCAAGTCTTTTCCCGTCCCCGTTTCTCCTTCGATGATGACGGTGGCATTCGTGGGGGCAATTTTTTGGAGGAGGGCGAAGATTTGCCGCATCTTGCGGCTTGTTCCCACCATCTGTCCAAAGGTTGTTTCAGCCGCTGGTTCAATTTTCACTTTTTCGTCGAAGGCGACGAATTCAATCGAGGTCCCGCCGACTTTAATGATGTCACCGGGGGAGAGGTAGACTTCCTTCACCCGCGAACCATTCAGGTACGTGCCGTTGGTTGAATCGAGATCGCGCAGCAAGAAACTATCCGAGGTGTATTCAATTTCGAGGTGATTCCGCGAAACGGTTTTGTCGGGAAGGACAAGATCGTTGTTCTCACGTTTTCCAATCTTGATCAGATTTTTGTTGAGCGTAAATTTTTTACCTCGTGCCGGCCCATCGGTCACCACGAGTTGGCATTTGCGGAGACTCACGACATCGAGGGTCTCCTCCATTTTGAGGAGGTCGGTTTTATTTTCGAAATCTTTTTCTGCCATAGGGGACTCCTTATTGTTCAAGCACAACGTTAAAACTCTTTTGGGTCTGTCCTTCCATGCTGAAGGAACGTGCCCATGGTCGAAACCCATCAAGCGTAATGCTCAAGCTATGCTGCTGATCCGTTCGCACGCGGCGAATCGTGACCGGTGTCTTTGCCGGAATCGTCTGTCCGTCGAAAACAACGGTTGCTCGCGGCGGAGTGGTCGTAATGCTCACTTCGCCAAAGAGTTCTCCCAGCGCGATGTTCGTAAGATTCACCGTTTCACCCGGGCGCAGATTCACCTTTGTCGAATAGCGACTCTTTCCCTCTTTGTTGACGAGGACCGAGACTGCTCCCGACGGGACCGTTACCGTGAGAGGGGTGGTGCCGCGATACTCGGCGTTGATAAAGACATCGGCCCCCGACGGATTCGAGGCGAGTTTGATCGTGCCGCTTCCGCCGGTGACAACGGTTTCCGTTGGTGGTGGTGTGGTTGGTGGCGTTGGTTTCGCCTCTGGTTTTTTAGGTTCTGGTTTTGGCTTTGCCGTTTCCACGGGTTTCGCTGGTGGTGGTTTTGTTTCTTCTTTTTTTGGAGGTGGCGGGATGACAGTGAGGGCCGCATCGAAAGGAACGGTCTTGGCCTCGGCGAGTGTCACCTCACGCGAGAATTCCTCATATCCCTTGAGCGCTAACGTCATCTTCAATTTTTTCCCGACTTCGATATTGGGAATCGTCGTTGGTGTTGTCTGTCCTGTTTCTTTTCCGTCAATCAGAACACTCGCTCCACCGGGGGTCGAGGTGACCGAAATCGCCCCCGTTTCGGCCCTCAGCGGGACAAGACGTGTCAATATCCGCTGGGGGGAAGTGTCCTTGAGAATAAGAGTTTGTTCGAAGTCATTGTAGTCGGGTTTCGAGAGTGCAATTGTGATCTCTTCGTTGAGCGGGAGTTTTTCAACCGTGGCAGGCGTACTCAAACCCGTAATACGACCATTGACGAGGATTGCCGCTCCTGCAGGATCGGAAATAATATTGATGACCCCAGCGCCTTCGGGTGCCGGTGGCGGCTCGGCGGGTTTCGGTGGTGGAGTCACTTCTTTGGTGACGGTTTCAGGAGCTTTTTCCCAAAAACGAAGTTCGGGCACAAAACGAAAACCGGCGTATGCGCCTGCTCCAAGAAGAAGGAGTGCGGTAAGGGTCATCGGCCAGCGGCTCCGCCGTGTCCTCTCGCGAGCCGTGCCGCTATCGGTGACCGACTCACCCGCTCGGATCGCCGTCGCAGTCTTGGCCGTTTTTCGCGTGGGGATAGAGGGTTGGGTTGGGATCGGTGTTTCTCCATGGACGATCTCAATTTGTTTGGCGCCCTCATTGACATTGATGGAGGCGGTTTGTTGCTCACGAGCAACGACCTGCGCTGCTTTCCGACTCTCTTCTGACATCTCTTCGTGAAAAATTTCGGTGATAAAGGATGAAAGTTTTCGAGGAGAAAAATCGAGATAGATGGCGTAAAGAAATTTTGTGAGCTCGACTTGAAAATCACCGGCATTTTGAAAGCGGTCCTCGACATTATGGGCCAAGG
>JACQMA010000162.1 GCA_016203825.1 Deltaproteobacteria bacterium
CGATCATGCCGATCGTCGTGATCATGGTCGGTCGTGTTCGAAAGATGACTGCCGAAAAGAGGGGAACGAGAACGATATACAAACCGGTAATCAGTGCCGAGTTCGATGCCGTCGTGAAACGAAGCCCTTCGGTCTGCGTGATGTACGCCCCGGCGAGAAAGATGCTGAGGATAAAGGCAGCTCGAATGGTTGCACGGCTTGTTCGCAAATGACGCCGAAACGCGATGGCGAGGCAAAGGAACGCCAGAGAGAAGCGAATGAACATGAAATTATAGACGTCCATCTCGGCCACGGTCCATTTCACGAGGATAAACGTCATTCCCCACGTGACCGTCGCAAAGAGGAGGCCAACGATGGCCGCCGATTCATTTTTGGCAATGGAGTATTTCATGGACAACGCCTCCACAGGACTTCGGTTTCCACGAGGGGATTTTTTGGATCAGGTCGCATGACGATCTCCCATCGTGTTCGCTCACCGCGTCGCACGCGCGTTGGTGTGATGTCAAGCAAGCCTTGTCCCCAGTGCGTTTTTGGTTTCGAGGGGGCCGCATCGGTGATACATCCATGAGTCCATGTGACGCGAGGCCAAGCGGCGAGACCACGAAGGACGCCGTCGCGCTTCACGGTGAACGTGGGATGAAGGTGGAGTGTCGTCGGAAAGGTTTTTCGAAATGAGACATCGGCAAGACGCTGCGGTGAGCTCAAGAGCGTGCCCCGTGTCCTGGGTGCCCCCCAGAGTTCGATGCGTTCGGGAATGATGATGCCACCGCGTTTGAGCCATCGACGTTTTGCGTCTTTGAGGGAGACTAAAATATTTTCTTCAAAGCCGAGTTGGCCGACGATTTCGGCGATCAGGACGTCAACCTTTTCGTCGAGTTGAACAGCGTGAGAAAGACCCTCGAGGAAGACGATACGACCCTCGCATCCAAGGCGTTTTGCATACCATGCCGCGAGCTCCAACGCCTCTCCATCGACGTCGATGGCATAGACGCGCTTAGCGCCCGCTTGGCAGGCAGCCAGCGCGAGAATGCCCGTTCCCGCTCCCACGTCGACAACGACGTCGCCCGTATGCACTGTGCGTTTGATAGCCCGCATGAGCGGCTCTGTCCGGTGCGGATCGCCAACCATGTGGGCATGGCGATCGAAGACACGTCTCAGACGCGCGGTGTCAGGCCGTAACGTTCGTAGAAAAGGCCCCATCTGACTCCTCGATCGCTCACCATGACTTCAGGATGGTGAAAGTGGTCCATTGCGAGGGCTAAGATCGTCGCCCCAGCGAGAATGACATCGGCTCGTTGCGGATGAAGGCCTGGGATTTTTTTTCGCTCCGCAATGGTTCGTTCCTTGAGGGTCGTGAGCAAGCTCGCAATCTGATCGCGCGTAATCGTGAAACCATGAACCTTCGCCTGGTCATAGGTTGTCAGTCGCAAGGCCACCGCGGCAACCGTGGTGGCAGTGCCAGCAGTGGCAATAAGACGTATCGGACCTGTCCGACGTGCCGGACCTGTCTGACTTGTCAGGATGTCTTGAATATAATTTCTCAAGGCCAGTTCTTCTGCGTCGGTCACAGGATCTGATCGAAGAAACATCTCCGTTAAGACGACCGATCCCATCGGCATACTGACCATCGTGATCCCAGAGGTAAAATTTTTCGGATCCACGAGCCGAATGACTTCGGTCGATCCACCACCGATGTCGATAACGGCGATATCGTTTCCAAAATCGTGGGCCGCCGCCGCAAACGTGAGGGCCGCTTCGCGCGGGCCCGAGATGACTTCAACCTCAAAAGTAGTTTCCTGCTTGATGCGGGCGAGGAACGCGCTGGCATTCGATGCGCGCCGTAAGGCCTCGGTCCCCACAATCGCGACGTCGGTAACGGCGTAAGTGTCGATGGCTTGACGATATTCTTTGAGCACGATGATGGCTCGCTCCATCGCCGCATCGGCAAGACGACCCGTTTCTTTCAATTTTTCTCCGAGGCGCGGCAATGATGATCGTTCATCGAGGACACGCATGGTTCCATCGGGTTGTGGCGCTCCGACAAGGAGAAGGATGGAGTGCGTTCCGATGTCGATGGCGGCGAACGTGGTCATTCGACACGCGGTCCCCATTGGGGAAGCATGCCGTTGTGTTTACTGATGCGCGTTTGATTCGAACCATCGGCCCGCATGAGGTAAATCGCCGTCGTTCCGTCACGTGTTGACTGAAAGGCGATGAAGCGTCCGTCGGGAGAGAAGGTCGGATGTTCATTACTTCCTGAGCGAATCGTGAGTCGTTGAATGTTTGACCCATCCGGATTCATGATAAAAATATCAAATGTCCCCGAATCACGTCCCGAAAAGGCAATCTTGTCGGCGAGCGGCGACCATTCGGGCAGGTCGTTTTGATAGCCGACATACGTGAGGCGTTGTGTGGCACCCCCATGGACCGACATCTTGAAGACGTGGAGGTTTCCCGAACGCTCGGAGGCAAAGACGACTTCGGATCCGTCCGGGGAAAAATCAGGAGAGAGGTCAATCCCCATGGTTTGGGTGAGTCGGCGACGATTCGCCCCATCGGGGGAGATCGAGTAAAGTTCGGCTTCGCCCGTTTCGCTCGAGGCGTAGATGATGCGTTCTCCATTGGGGGACCAAACGGGGGTAAGATTCGCGCCCTGATTTTCGGTGAGGCGTTTGAGGCCCCTGCCGTCGACGCCGATCGTGTACAGATCAGGTCGGCCCTTGGTATACGATGTAAAAACGAGGTGACTCCCATCTGGCGACCAAGCGGGGGAGAGACTCATCGAGCGCAACTTCGTCACCGCACGGGCGCGTTCGCCATCCATGTCCATGATATACACTTCGCGCTGCTTCTTGTTGGTGACCATCGCGTACGTGATCTTGGTGTTGAAGACCCCACGTCGACCAGTCAGGGCCTCCATGATTTCGTCCGCGAAGCGATGCGCAATTTCACGAATATCGCCCGAGCCCGCTTGATATTCTTTGCCGACGATCATTTCGGGTGCGTACGGATCGAAGAGGCGAAGGGAGACGCTCAATTTTCCGCGTGATCCTTGGACCTCGCCTTTGACGAGGGCGTGGGCTTCGATCGTCTGCCAATAATTGAACTGAATGGTTTCGAGCGTTGTTCCTTCTTCCCGAGCACGTTTTTCGTAAATCTCAGGTGTGATGACCTGAAAGTAACCAGAGAGCGTGAGATCATTCCGAATGATTTCGGCGACATCCTCGCCGAAACCACCGCCGACGAGATCGGGAATCGCAATCGGAAGTTTTTTATCCGAGGGCTGGTTGACCGGGATGTAAATGCGGGCATGGGCGGTGGTCGAAAGAAGGATGACTATCACCGAGAGCATTCTTTTCATAGCTGTGGAACGTAAATGATTTTTTATCGCGGTGCAATCACCGCTTTCACGACGTCACGTCGTTCAACGGCCGCGAGGGCATCAGAAGCCTTATCGAGGGGGTACTGTTTCGTGATCATCTCGCGCCATGGGATGGTATGGTGGTGCTGCGCCATGACATCGATCGCGCGGTAGAAATGGGAG
>JACQMA010000158.1 GCA_016203825.1 Deltaproteobacteria bacterium
ACGTAACCCTCCGAAGGAATTGTTGATCATCCACCAGAGGTATCGGCGCGCGGCTGAAAAAGTTGCGTGATTTCTTCAAAAAAATAAATGAGGAAAATCAAATACTTGCAGAAGAGCTACTGACAGGACTGCTCATCCTGGCTCTCTGCGTCGTCATTTTCAGCGGGCGAGGCATTGTCGCTACTCGCAGCATCTGAGCTTGAGGCATCACCGGATGTCTGACTCGAGCTGAAGGCAAATGAAATGGAACCATCATTATCGGTGAAGTTGAACGTCCGTCCACTGAGTGCCGATGGTGTGAGCGCCGTCGTTGTAGCCAAGATATCGGGATCGCTCGCCAACGGTTCAGGACAGGAGAGTCCATCGGTTCGATTGATGAATTTGATCGTGACACTTTCCCACCCGAAGAGTTCTTGCTGACCCGTTACAGGAACGAGTGTTGCGGAGAGATCATCGTAGGTGTCTGGCGTTTCAAGACCATCAACACCTTGGTCTTCTCCTGCACACGCAATGGAATAGGAAACATCACCATCGCGAAGAACGTGAATCTCAAGGGTTGGATTGAGGGACGGTGTCTCCGTATAACTCACATTGGTCACGGTGAGACCGGTGAGCTCTCCCAATCGGACAATGGAGGAACTAAAAGGTGTTTCGACGACATTTCGGAATTTGAAATAACCTTGGTTATTCGTGAAGGAGACTTTTTCCCCAATGATTTCTCCGATGGGAACCACGGCTGTCTCACCGATTTTTTCTGGGCCTTTCGATCGTTGAATCCAGAGGCTCAGCCGCACCGGAAGATCGGCAAAATCAGGATCCATCGCCGAAAAACAATCGATGGGGATGCCAAGCGCTGCATACGTGATGCGGCCATATTGAATATTCGAGAGATAACTGTCGTCGACCTGACACTGGGTTACGACGGTTCCATCCTCAACGTGTTCCGCAAAGATGTAGTAGCGGTTGGCCGTCGTTGAATCTCCACCGCTTTCGAAAGAGACTTGGTCGAGGATGAGTCCTGCATCAAGCGAAGGAGCCATCGATGGAATCGCTACCGCCTCGTCGGTTTGTCCGCGAAGCGTTACGGCTGCAAGTCCGTTGGTTGACCATATCGTTTGTCCAATCAATTCATCGAACGTGAGCTCGGGAGAAGATGCGACAATGTCATCGTCATCACCAATGGATTCGGGGCAGTCTTCGCCATCTTTCTCGACCACGAGAATCTGGAAACGTGCCGACGATGAGGGGCGATCACCGTCAACTTCGCGAAAATGAATATCAAGGCCTCCGTAGTAGACGCCCGTCAAAGCCACTTCATCCATGCCATCCGTGGTACTCGCACAGACCCAGTCTTGTCCCGTCCCGGCATCGCGAAGATAAACATTGAATTCACCCTGGGAGCTAAACTCATCGTCGAGTCCGCCGTTCACATAGAATTGGTCGATGGCAAGGGCCTTGGCCTCATCGGCCTCAAGGATGGGGCCTGTAATCTCAGGAATCCCGACACTACTACATCCAGCCATGACTATGGCGAGAAACGAAAAAAACAGAGTAAAAACATGTCGTTTCATGGATCAGCCCCCTTATCCCGAAACCTCCCCCATAAGGTCGGGAAAAATTATGGCCGATACTATCATAGGTTGCGACGAGAAGAGAAGGGAAAATAGAGGGATTATCCCCCAACTGCCCGTTTTTCGAGCCGTTGGATCTTATCCCGAATGGCGGCCGCCTCTTCAAATTCGAGCCGTTTCGCATGCACCTGCATCTTACGTCGGAGTTGCGTGATCTCGCGATCGAGCTGCTCGAGGGGGAGGACTTCTTCTTCGCGTTCGATCGTCGGTGCTGCGTAGTCCATTTCATAAATGGAATGGAGGACGTCACTGATTCCTTTTTTGATCGTTTCGGGAGTGATGCCGTGTTTTTTGTTGTAGGCGATTTGTTTGTGGCGACGACGCTCCGTTTCGTCGATCGCGCGACGCATCGAATTTGTAATGGTATCGCCATACAGAATGACACGGCCGTCGACGTTGCGTGCGGTGCGCCCAAAGGTTTGGATGAGAGAACGAGATGAACGTAAAAATCCTTCACGATCTGCGTCGAGGATGGCAACGAGGGCCACTTCCGGGAGATCGAGTCCTTCGCGAAGAAGATTGATGCCAATCAAAACATCAAATTCGCCAAGGCGAAGGTTGCGAAGCAGCTCCATGCGTTCGAGTGATTCGACATCTGCATGCAGGTAACGCACGCGAACGTTTTTCTCACGAAAATAATCGGTGAGCTGCTCGGCGAGGCGCTTGGTCAGCGTCGTCACCAAGACGCGATAGCCGGCGGCGACGGTTTTTTTGATCTCGACATGCAGGTCTTCAATTTGTCCTTCGGTCTTTCGAACTTCGACGGGGGGATCAATGAGTCCTGTCGGCCGAATGATCTGTTCAATGAACTCGCCCTTCGTTTGTTTGAGTTCGTAATCAGCCGGAGTTGCCGAGACGTAGATTGTTTGATGAACCATCCGTTCAAATTCATCAAATCGTAAGGGGCGGTTATCCAGGGCGGAAGGGAGGCGAAAACCATATTCGACGAGCGTTGTTTTGCGGGATCGATCGCCTTCATACATGCCACCGATTTGGGGAACGGTGATGTGACTCTCGTCGATGACGACGAGAAAATCTTTGGGGAAATATTCGAGGAGTGTGGGAGGTGG
>JACQMA010000159.1 GCA_016203825.1 Deltaproteobacteria bacterium
CATGACTCCCTCCCTGACCACCCCTTAGGCGATCAATTTGGAAGTTTCAAGCTCTCCAGTTTTTGGGGTCAAGACCGGTGCCTACCCTGGAGCAGTTCCGTTCATAAGCGACCAAGAACGGTGGCGAAATTACATCCTGAGCAGCATCATTGAGCCAGTTCTGGGAAAGGATATTCTGGGACAACATCCAGTCAACAGCCCTGCGCTCTTTCGGCAAACATTTGAATTGGCCGTTCACTACCCCGCCCAGGTTATAAGTTTTCAGAAACTTTTAGGACAACTCCAAGACCGTGGAAATGCGGCAACGATTAAACATTATTTAACCCTCTTTGAACAAAGTTATCTTCTTCTCCTCTTGAAAAAATATAACGGCTCCGCCATTCAAACACGAGGTTCAAGTCCAAAGATCGTTGTTCTGAATCAGGCGCTCATCCACGCCTACCAAACACAGGACCGCATCGATCGAGAGCCCGGGTGGTACGGTCATGTGGTCGAGTCTGTCATGGGGGCGCACCTTCATCGTGTTCCCGGGGGCGAACTCTTCTACTGGCGCGAGGGGAAAGACGAAGTGGATTATGTTCTGAAGACGCCGCAGGAGACGATTGCCATTGAAATCAAATCCGGTGTGCGCCGAAAGGGGAAGGGTGTTCAGGCTTTTTCACGTCGTTATCCCCATATTCGCTGTGAAACGTGGGATATCGAGCGGTGCCTGCATTTTCTTTCCCACGGCACACTCTAATTTCACAACTTGCGCTATCCTGGAGAATCCTGGTGTTTTCCCCAAATCTCCAATTGACAGGTCCCAGCGGGCGGGGTAGAGGGCGCGACCTAACCCTAAAGGAGGCAATATGAAGAAAGTAGCATTTATGGCAGTTCTCGCGGTGGCGACCGCAGGTTTTGCCGCCACCCCCGTCACGTTCAAGGACGGAAACTACACCGGCACGATCAAGTCGGTGAGTGCAGGTCTGAATGGCAAGAAGGCGACGTTAACGGCAAAGACAGCAGGTGACACGACAACCCTGACCTTCAAGCTCGATGGAGATGCGGGACGGGAAGAATGGGTCATCGCCGGCAACAAGCTCGTGCAGACCGAATATGATGCCGCGAACAAGCCGACCGCCAAGTACAGCGCAACGTTGACCAAGTCGGGCACGAACGAAGCCACGTTCGCCGTTGATTGCACAGATCGTGCAAAAAATGTGTGCGACAACAACATCCCGGGCAACGTGACCTGGACGCTGAAGACGGTTGATGGCCAAGCCTGGTACATCGTCAATGGTCCCCAGGACAAGACGGTTGCGAATTCGCCGGTGGTTGAACGCCATAACATGGCCTTCACCTTCGCGAACTAACGCAAGAAAAAAGTTCAATCAGATTCTTTACAAATGGCGCCAGACATGGCGCCATTTGCTTTATATGGAGCACGGTCTTTTTATCACCTTTGAAGGTATCGAGGGTTGCGGCAAGTCGACGCAACTCAAGCTCGTGGCCGATGACCTCAAGGCCAAGGGGTGCGATGTCGTCACAACACGCGAGCCAGGTGGCACTGTGATTGGCGATCAGATTCGCCGGATTCTTCTTGCCCCGGAACATAAGAACCTCGAACCCCTTGCGGAACTTTTTTTGTATGCGGCGGCCCGTGCCCAGCACGTTCACGAGTTGATCCGGCCGGAACTTGCTCGAGGAAAAGTTGTGCTCTGTGATCGGTATGTCGATGCGACACGCGCCTACCAAGGTGCGGCTCGTCAGATCGACCCACAGATTTTAGAGAGACTCATCGACGTCCCGACGGGGGGGCTCATGCCAACGCTGACGCTCATTCTTGATTGTCCTGTGGAGGTTGGTCTTCGTCGTGCCGTGACGCGCAACGCGCAGCACCCCACGACGAAAGAAGACCGCTTTGAACGTGAAGCGCGCGATTTTCACGAACGGGTACGCCTTGGGTATCTGGCAATTGCAAAGCAAGAACCAAAACGGGTCAAGATCATCGATGCCACCGGAAGTGTGGAATCGATTCATCAGACCATTCTCCAAGAGGTTGACCGTGTGGTCCACAATTCTCGGGCATGAACACCAAATTGCGCAACTCCAGCAAACCCTCGCTGGAGGAAAGATGTCGCACGCCTCTCTTTTGTCGGGCTTGCGCGGCATCGGAAAACATCGTGTTGCGACCGTGATGGCCATGGCCCTCACGTGCCAAACGACAACGCCCTGTGGTACGTGTGCCAGTTGTCGCAAAATTGAGAAACGCCAACACCCCGATGTTTTTTTTCTCGCCCCCGATGGCGACTGGGTGAAGATCGAGCAGATTCGTACGCTGACGGCTCAACTCCAGCTTCATTCCCTCGAAGGCAAAGCAAAGGTGGTTATCATGGACGATGTCGATCGGATGACCGAGTCGGCTGCCAATGCCCTTCTCAAAACTCTCGAAGAGCCGCCACCCTCAACCTATTTTTTCCTCGTGACCCCACACCCCCACCGACTTGTGGCCACGATTCGCTCGCGCTGTCAGGGGATCACGTTTTCTCCGCTCGCAGAGAAGGAAATAGGAACCTACCTGACGAAGCACGCAGAGAAGGATCGTGATACGGCACTGCGCCTTGCGTCCATTTCCCAGGGAAGTTTAGGAACGGCATGCACGCTTGACCTTGATGTCCTCGATGAGACCCTTACCCAATTTGCAGCCCTGTTTCAAAAATCTTCGAATGCAGATGTCCTTGAGGTTGCCCATGAATGGTCACATACGGAAGAGGGTGTGCATCTGATCGTGGAAAGTCTCGCCGGTCTTTATCGCGATGCGCTGCTTCAGCAGACCCAAGGTTCGAAGGCCGCTCCACTTCATCCTCGACATGCACTTCCAAAACTTTCATCCGAGACACTCGATGCGGCCTTTGTGGCACTTCATCGGACCCAGGCGCTCCTTGCCACGACGGCAAATAAACAGTTGCTGTTTGAGGATCTTCTGTTTACTCTGCTTCCCTCGTCGTCCTCATGAACACACCCGGACCAGAAACCCAAGAGATGCGACTCGCCGTTGGCGTTCAATACCGAACCGCCAGCACGATTTACACTTATCTCACGGACGATGAAGCCTTAAGCTCCGGTGATCGGGTGATGGTAGAATCGGAGCTTGGTCGCGGCATGGCGACGGTGATTGTTCCGCCCCGTCAGGTTCCCAAGGCGAGTCTCCCCTCGAACGTCAGAAAACTTCTTCACCGGGCGTCGCCAGAAGAAATTCATGGGGAAAACCTCAAACGCGAAAAAGCCTTGGCGTGTTTTCGTGTCGCCGACGCCTTGACACACGAATATCAACTTCCACTCAAGCTCGTCGATGGTGAACTCGTTGAGGACGGAAAAAAGATTCGTTTTGTTTTCAGTGCTGAGGATCGGATTGATTTTCGTGGTCTCGTGAAGGATTTGGCTCGACAGTTGAACCTTCGCATTGAAATGATTCAAGTCGGGGCGAGGGATGAAACAAAATATCGTGGCTGTCTTGGTGCCTGCGGTCAGGTGACCACGTGTTGCTCAACCTTCTTAAGACAATTTCGTCCGATTTCGATTGGCATGGCCAAGGCGCAAGGTCTGGCCCCGAATCCGGCAAAGCTCACGGGACTTTGTGGAAAGCTCAAATGCTGTTTGGCCTATGAGCAAGAGCAATACCTCGAGGCACGCAAAGACCTCTTGAAGATGGGTGCCGTTGTACGGACGCCGCGCGGAGTTGGAAAAATTGCCGCGATCAATATTCTTGCGCGACAATACTCTCTTCGCCTCGACGAGGGTGGGGAAAGCCGCTTCGCCGCTGCAGAGTGTACTCCTTTGAGTTCTGCTGAACGAACCGCGCGTGATCGGGCTCTCGAGATGCAGCGAGGAAAAGAGCAAGAAGCGCGTGAAGAAAAAGAGATGAAGCGAGAGAAACGTCAGAGCCGCCTCCGTGAAAAAAAATAAGAAATTCTACATCACGACCGCCATCGATTATGTGAATAGCCTTCCGCATATTGGAACGGCCTACGAAAAGATCGGTGCTGACGTCCTTGCGCGGTGGTATCGTCTCGAAGGCTATGACGTCCATTTTCAGATGGGCAATGATGAACACAGTGCCAACGTCCAGAAGGCGGCCGCAACTGCGGCTTTAAGTCCCAAGGTGTACTGCGATGGTATGCGTGAAAAGTTTGAGGCTGTCTGGAAAAAACTCGATATTTCGTATGATGGTTTTATTCAGACGTCCGATCCGCATCATGCGCAGGGCGTGCAAAAACTCTTCAAAACGATCCTCGACAAAGGGGATATTTACAAGGGTCACTACGAAGGTTGGTACTGCGAATCGTGCGAAGCCTATTACACCGAGAAGGATCTTACCGACGGACTGTGCCCTCATCACAAGGTGAAACCCACGTGGCTCGCCGAAGATAATTTCTTCTTTACCCTCTCTCGTTATCGTGAACGCTTGCAGGAACACATCAAGGCACATCCGGAGTTCATTCAGCCGGAGATTCGGCGAAATGAAATTCTTGCTCTCCTTGAAGAAGGCCTTCAGGATGTTTCGGTGTCACGTGGTGAAGGGACATGGGGCATTCCGCTTCCCAACGATCCGACCCACGTCGTCTATGTCTGGTTTGATGCTTTGATTAATTACATGACGGCGATTGGTTACAGTTGGAATGAAACTCCCTTCAAACGCTGGTGGCCAGCGAACCTCCATGTGATTGGAAAAGACATTACGCGTTTTCATGGTGTCATTTGGCCGGCCATGCTGATGAGTGCTGGACTTCCCTTGCCGCAAACAGTTTTTGGTCACGGGTTTATCTCCTTCAAGGGCGAAAAAATGAGTAAGTCCTTGGGAAATGTGGTGACCCCACTCGATGTGGTCGATACGTATGGTGCCGACGCCCTTCGGTATTATCTCCTTCGAGAAGGGAGTTTCGGACGCGATGGAGATTTTACGTGGGACAATTTTATCAGCCGTTACAATGGCGATCTCGCCAACGGTCTTGGCAATATCGTGAGTCGGACGGTCGGAATGGTCACTCGATTTTTGAGCGGAACGGTTGGTCCCCCCAATGAGAAAAAACCACTTTTTGCAGAAGCGATCCTTGACCTCCCGTCACGCTTACGCAGTGAACTTGCCTACGATAAAGGTGATATCGGATTCCACAATGCTCTCGCAGCGATCTGGGAGGCATGTGCCGCCATCGATCGCGCCATCAACGACGCGAAACCATGGGAGATGGCCAAGCGTAGCGAAACCAAGGCCATCGGAGAACTCCTCGCGCATGTTGTCGAGGGCCTTCGGATCGTGACCATCGTCCTTGGTCCGTTTCTTCCCCAAACGGCACCAAAAATATGGAAGGCGCTAGGGCTTGAAGCGCTTGGGACCTTTGAAAAACAAATGCTCTCATCCTGCGATGCATGGGGTAGCATTGATCGTGCGATCACGATCCCACCGGTGACGCCTTTATTTCCGAGGATTGAAAAAAGAGGTGAGGCATGACAGACGAAACAATCGACATCACCGATTTTGCGAAGATCGATTTACGCGTGGCAGAAATTCTGACCGCCGAAAGGGTGGAAGGGACAGAGAAACTCGTCAAACTCGAGATTTCTTTAGGTGAGGAGAGTCGACGACAGATCGTCGCGGGCATTGCCCAGCACTATACGCCGGAAGAATTGATCGGGAAACGGATCGTGGTGGTGGCGAACCTGAAACCTGCGAAACTGCGCGGCGTCGAATCGCAGGGCATGCTGCTGGCTGCATCCGATGGCCAGACCATCTCCATCCTCACGCCGCTTAAGGCTGTGGCCGTGGGATCGAAGGTAAAATAGAAATGAGTTCTTCCTCAAGCGCTATTTTTTCTTGAGCACCAGTCTCGTTCGCATTGGCCATAAAAAGTTTGATATTTGTCTCAAGTTTTTGACGAAGAGTGCTTTGCGCCCTGCGACCGGCATCATTCGTCTGGTTGGCAATGAGCTTCGTCGCTTCACGACGAAGCTCCTCGGCATCCGCAAACCATGCACGGAACCCGGCGTTGGCGGCAACACTTACAAGCCCATTGAGAATCGGAGTTTCCGCTGCCGCGGCCACTGTAAGACGATTATGATCATCCTGAATCATCGAAAGAACTTTGATCAGTGTTTCATCGTGTGCTCGCATGATGACTGCCGTGATTTCGGCGTCAAATTCATTTCGTTTCGCCAACATTTCTGGGCGAACAATGGCGCCAGCCGGTGCGGTCGTCGTATCACCGGAGAAGAGAAATGGTACAATCACCTCTGCCGCACGACGAATGCGTTCATCGGCCGTGCGACCTCCGAGATCCCGAACATTCATCCGACCGCCAATATGGTTCATCAAGCGCTCAAGGTCATTCGTCCACCATGGACGCATCACAGCTTGTTCGCTTTGTCCTTCCAATTGTTCGAGAAACATCGTGTTGAAACGGCGCACCTTGAGAGGAATGTTAAAAGTCAGATACCAGTTGATGGGTTCTGCCCATGCGTCCCACATCTGACAATCCGCATCCCATGTCGTGTCCTCGTCGGTACAAAAGAGAGGTAATTGCATTGCAGCTCGTTCTTCAGATGAAGCTAAATATCCCCAACGGATTGCGGCATGGTCATAGGGACCCGGACGTTCCATCCTTATATCGTCAAAGATGGTTACATAGTCCATAACTGATGACGAAGGAAGTGGGGCTTCGACAGGACGTTCTCCGGTCAGCAGGAGATTTGTGAGATCGGGAAGGTCCTGTGATGGCAATATTTCCGTACCCAAACTTCCTGCGAAGTTATGGCGGAGCCCTAAGTCATGTCCTACTTCGTGCATGATGATTGTCTTGAGTACACGTTTCACAAGAGGAAGAATTTCCTCCTCAGGGATATCTCCATCGACAACCTGTTGGAGGAAGGCTCTATAAGAATGATCGGGGCGAAGCTCACACAGTTTTGTCGTTTCAAATCCGCGCAAGCTATAACGAAGCTCATTCTTTACTTGATCGCTGTGTGTTTCACCTTCCGCTTCCCAAGATGAAAGAAATTTTATTGCCTCTTCTTTGCTGAGCACGGCCCAGCCACTTAAAAAAAGCACGTTGGCATGAAGGACTTGTCCTGTGAGAGGATGAATGTGCCAATCGGCACGTGCCAATCCATCATCATCAAATTCAATCCACTGAATGATGTTATAACGAGGATCTCCGATCGTTACGCCATCGGGTGCATCTTGCACGGTGACAACTTTTCGCCCGAAGACATCATTCCATACCTCAATACCCTCACGGAGGGCGCCACGAAATTCTTCCGGTGTATTGGGAGAAAGAGAAAAAATAATCGGCCGACTAATGTCCCACCGGGAAATAAATCGATGTTCATCTGACGTACCCTGATCATATGACGGAGACGTCACGAAATACCCAACGCCTGACGAAGAATGTGGTGCAGGAACAGGTGCGAAAAGAGGTGGCCGCTCTGGAACAAAGGCATAGGTGAAGGTAAGGGTTTCCGGATCATCCCCAGCTATTTGTGCAATATGAGAGACCCCAAAAAGATTGCCGTCACTCACTGGATCGCGAAGGTATGATGCGGAAACATTAGCAACAAGATCGTATGCCTCTTCCGCAACTGCACGTGCACCAATAATAATTCGATCAAAACCGGCCTTGAAATCAAAATGGATTCGATGTTCATTTTGATCGATGATTGAAAATTCGGCAATGATCTTTTCGGGTTTGAAGGGACCAATCATTGACTGTCCTTCCGTATTTTCAAGGAGGTAGAGTTGTGTTCCGACGAGTTTAAAAAAAACACGTTTTGTTCCATATGATGCGGGCAATGCTTGTGACGAGGAGTTGGTTACCAATGTGGGAAGGAAAAGAAGCGGCTTCTCAAGGATTTCCCGGTCGATCGACATGATAAGATCATCGAGGTTCATATCGATTGCTGCAGCTTTATTCAAAGATGGGGAAACTTCACTGCGTGATATAAGTGAAAAGTGGGATGAAAATGCTTTTTCGGAAGACTCCGCAGCCATCGGCCAGAGAAGTATCATGACGAGCAGAAGCCTCATTCGGCGGACCATAGACCCTCCTTAAGCGTTCGCCCATGTATCGGCGGTGCGTCAAAAAAGTTGCTTGGTTTTTAAGGATTTTTTTAGAAGTTGAGGTCGTCGAGGCCGGGGATAAAGTCCTCTTTGGGAGGCTCCTGCGGGGCCGCTTTTGGACGTGGGGTTGCCGGTGCTGGCTTTGAGAAACCATGACGGTAGAGGGGGAGGTCCTCGCTGTTGCTTTTGACGACCTCAATCCGCTTCCGCGACTGATGTTCCCACTTTTGGAGCGCCTTTTGGAGGAGGGGTTGATTCATGGACCAGAGAAGGGCGTGCTCTCCCCGCAGTGCTTGAACCGAAAAAAGACGATAGCCGATGGAGAAGGTCTGAAAACCGGTTTCATCGGGACCGCCCCAGACGACGAAACTTGCCGGTTCCTGGATGTGGATGCGAACGGGCTCGTCAGGGTTAAAATCAGTGCGCAAGAATCCTACGATACTCAAGTTGAGCCGCAGGACCCAAATCGGCTCATTGAGGCCTTTGAGAATGAGCATGAGTTCATCCAAAAACGTCATCGCATTTAAGTTGTTGCGGGGGATACGTCGTTTGGCGTTGTAGGTCGTGATTTCGAGGTTGTCAGGAACAACGAGACCAAAAAACGAACGCAAAAAATTAAAAACCTGTTCGAAGAACCAGACATTGGTTTCTTCAGATGTCATCTTGGAAAAATTGGCGTTGGCATTGAACCCCCAACTGCCGATCACTTGTTGGCGAACTGTCGATTCATTCAGAAAGTCATCAAGTCCGGTGGGGACATCGAGTCGCGGCGCTGGTGAAGTCTTGGGGACCATGGTCGTATCCTAGCCTAACCGGATTGCCACAACCATAAAAAAGTAGGGGCACCCCGCGCACGGGGTGCCCCTACAGATATCCTTCGAAGATAAAATTAGAACCCTGCCTGCAACTGCAAGCGAATGTCGTGAACGTTGTTGTTGGCCGTTCCCGAAACGTCGCTGTAGTTTTCCTGCCATGCATACGCGAGC
>JACQMA010000169.1 GCA_016203825.1 Deltaproteobacteria bacterium
GACCATACCGCGGGGAGTAGTTCGAAGCTATGCGTGGGTCGCCAAAAAAATCGGTCCTCCTCAGGCCGTTCGCGCCGAGGCGAATGCCTGTTGTGCGAATCCATTCGCCCCGCTCGTTCCCTGCCACCGAGTCATCCGATCCGATGGAACCTTGGGTGGATTTTCGGGTGGAACTCATCTCAAGAAAAAATTACTTCAACAAGAAGGTGTTACCGTGCACCCTTTGCCATAGGAATTGCAGGAATACTGTTGGCCACGGAGAAGTCGGGGTCGAAGCAGGCGCGACAGCGGGCTTCGTATTTCTCTCCAGAACCCACCGCCACTGTCGAACGGTCATCCGTCAAACGTTGCGATTTGGTGGCTTCGCCTCCGCAGACAATACAGACGGCCTTGAGTTTCAAAATGGATTCCGCAACGGCGAGCAGTTGCGGCATGGGACCAAACGATTTCCCCAGATAATCCTGATCGAGACCGGCGACGATCACACGCATCCCCCGATCGGCCAGTTTTCCGCAGACATCGACAATTTGGTCATCAAAAAACTGGGCCTCATCGATCCCCACAACACGGCTCATATCATTCACGCGCTCGAGAATATCGCGGCTCGTGCGAACCGGTTGACAGAGAAAGCGTTGGTCACTGTGAGAGGTGATGTAATTTTCTTCGTATCGATCATCGAGGGCCGGCTTAAAAATTTGGATCCGTTGTTTCGCAATCTGGGCGAGTCGCAATCGTCGAATGAGTTCTTCGGTCTTCCCCGAAAACATGGGACCGCAGACGACTTCGATCCAACCACACGGACGACCCTGGTTTAAGAACATGGATGGACCCCTTTCATAACAACAATCCTACAATCGTTGCGGTCATACACGAAACAATCGCCCCGCCAAACATCGCCTTGAGGGCGAGACGTGCAAAATCACTGCGTCGCTCGGGGGCCAGTGCCGACAAACCGCCGATCGCGATGCCGATCGATCCAAAATTGGCAAAACCACACAGCATATACGTCGTCATGATGACCGTCTTTTCACTCAAGACCCCTTGTTTTATGAGTTCCGAGAGGTGCGCGTAGGCCACAAACTCATTGAGCGAAATTTTGAGCCCCAAGAGGTTGCCAACCTCGACGATATCCGCACGAGGAATACCCATGACGAAGGCCAAGGGCGAAAAAATCGTCCCAAAAATAGTCTTCAAGCTTCCGGGAAAGAAACCGCTGTATTCACCGGTCGCCCCTATGACGTACCCCAAGAGCTGGCCGTCGATGAGACGATCGAAGTACCCCAAGATTTTATCGGCAAACGCCACGAGCGTAATAAAGGCAATAAGCATCGCGGCGACATTGAGGGCCAAGTGCAAACCATCGGTGACACCGCGTGCCGTGGCATCGAGGAGGTTCACGCCGACATCGAGCTTCGGCAATCGGACATCGCCGGCCGTCTCGGAGTGTTCCGTCTCGGGAAAGAGAATCTTCGCAATCATCAGGGACGCCGGAGCCGCCATACAGCTCGCGATCATAATGTGCTCGGCGGAGATGCCCATGGAAACGTACGCCGCCATGACACTGCCCGCAATCGTTCCGAAACCCGCAACCATGATCGCGTTGAGTTCTGAAACGGTGCATCGAGCCAAATAAGGACGAATGAGCAGGGGCGCTTCAGTCGGACCCACAAAAATTTCAGCGGTCGACGAAAGCGACTCCGACCCCGATGTCTTCATGAGTCGACTCATGACCCACGCGAAGGCCTGCACGACGCGCGGCATAATGCCAATGTAGTAGAGGATTCCCATGAAGGCGGCGAAGAAAATGATGATGGGAAGGATGCGAAGGGCCAACTGAAAACCGATCACATCGATTAGTTCGGGACTCGACAGTTTTCCAAAGAGAAAGCGTGTTCCGTGATCGACAAGCCCCAGGAAACTTACGACTTTGCTTGAAACCCACTGCAACCCTTGATTGCCCATGGGCCACTTGAGGAGCAGGATCGCCATGAACCACTGGAGGGCGAATCCCACAACCACGGTACGGAGGTTGATGCGTCGTTTATTGTTCGATAGAAGGAAACAGACAAGAAACAACACCCCTAAACCAAAAATACCCATCCATCGTTCCATCATTGCCCGCTTTTCTCCTTTCGGATTCCGGATTCCGGGACCCGGTATCCGGTTAAAGTCCCATCGACGGTAACCAATGCGGTGATGAACCGCGCGCACGATCCATCGCTGCCAACACCTCGATCGCACCGAGTCCGGTTTCGATACAGCGCTTCTCGGCCTTTTTCAAACCATCGCTATCGATAAAAACATTCTGATGACGATTGTTAATCGCAGCGCAGACACAACCCGTTCGAATGTTCGTGAGGGCCCCGAGCGTAAAGAGGCAGGATGCCTCCATTTCGAAATTCACGACGTTCATCGCATCGAGTTTCGCCGGAATCTCAGGATCACGCGGCATGATGCCGGGGACGCGCCTTCCTTGCGCACCGTAGAAACCGGAGGTCGATGCGGTGAGCCCCAGATGATGAGCGAATTTTTTTTGATGGGCAGCTTCGAGCAACGCCAAAACGCACTCATGATGCGCAACCGCTGGGTAACCCTCGACGACAAAACCGGTCGATGTATTTTCCATGCGCACGGCACCACTTGAAATCACGAGGTCACCGATCCCCATCCCTTTTTTGAGTCCGCCCGACGTCCCGATGCGGATGAGTGTTGGTTGCTTCACGATTTGAAAAAGTTCCACAAATGCAATTTCGGTATTGTCCGTCCCGATGCCCGTTGCCATCACGCTGATGGGAATTCCGTTATACGTTCCCGTTATCGTCACGTACTCGCGATAGGTAATCGGTGGCCGCCGATCACTGAAATATTCGGCCGTGCGATGGGCACGGGCCGGATCACCGCACAGCAGAATATACGGCGCCACATCCCCCGGTTTGCAGCCGATGTGGTACTGCTGCCCTTCGGCTGTCGCCACAATTTCAGCTGACTGGAATGTTGTGGTCATCGGTCACTCCCTGAAAGGTCCAACGGTGAATCGGCGTCGGACCGAAGCAACGCAACTCCTCGAGGTGCTGGGGCGTCCCATATCCCTTGTGTCTTGAAAAGGAAAATTCTGGATGCTTTTTCTCAAAATCATGCATCCAGCGATCGCGTGTGACCTTGGCCAAGATCGACGCCGCAGCGATCGAGGCGATCCGCGCATCGCCTCGAACGAGCGTTTGCTGGGGAAGTGTCAAAGCCGTCGGAAATCGACCATCGATCAAAAGAATGTCCGGCGGGACATGAAGACGGCCTACGGCTTGTTCCATCGCCCGCAAGGACGCTTGGAGGATATTGATTTGATCGATGGTATCTGCCGCAATGGAACCAATGGCCCACGCGATCGTCTCATCCTGGATCAGGCCAAAGAGGTGATCACGTTGCTGTGGGGAAAGCTGTTTGGAATCGGCGAGGCCGGAAATCTGAGCGTTGGGTTTGAGGATACATGCAGCGGCAACGACGGGACCGGCGAGACACCCACGACCGACTTCATCGACACCGGCAATGGCAGAAAAACCTTGGGAACGAAGTTCCCCTTCGAGATCAACGAAATCAATTGGCGGGCGCCGTCTCGAGAGCTCCCGCATCCGTTCCCCCGGCGTATTCCTTCGCCACTTCCTGCCACTGCTCCTCAACCTGAATACGTGCCGCCTTCCCACTGCGCTTGCGCAGATACGTCAGATGGGCGCGTCGGACACGACCCTTGGTCACGACTTCGATGCGATCAATAAACGGCGAGGAGAGAGGGAAAAGACGCTCCACACCGACACCATAGGACACCTTGCGGACGGTGAAGGTTTCACTCGCGCCGCTTCCACGACGACGAATCACGATGCCTTCGAACATCTGAATGCGCTCTTTTTCACCTTCACGAATTTTGGTGTGAATCCGCAGCGTATCCCCAGGTCGAAACAGGGGAACTTTCCGCAGCCCCTGCTCACGCTTGATCTTCTCCATGATATTCATAACGAATCCCTTCCGACGAAAGTGGCCTGCTCCTTGTGCCGAGCGGGCCGAGGCACTATCGGGTTCGGCTGGTCTTGTCAATCAGATCGGGGCGGCGGGTGGTGGTGCGCTCGAGGGCTTGGTCTTTGCGCCAGCGGTCGATGTCGGCATGATGACCTGACAGGAGAATGTCGGGGACGCGTTTCCCCCGAAATTCTACGGGACGCGTGTACTGGGGATATTCGAGCAAACCCCCTTCAAACGACTCGCTGGCCGCGGAGAGCTCGTTGCCGAGCGTCCCCGGAATCACGCGCATCACGGCATCCATCACCATCATCGCGGGGAGTTCCCCCCCTGACACCACAAAGTCACCGACCGAGAGTTCGCGATCGACGACAAGCTCTCGGACACGTTCATCAATGCCTTCATAACGACCACAAACGAGGACCAGTTGATCAAAACCAGCAAGGTCCCGCACAACTGACTGCGTCATGCGCTCTCCGGCCGGTGACAGCAAAACGACACATTTTTTGCCCACGGTGGGGATCGATTCAATCGTGGTCACGAGGGGTTCCACCATCATGACCATGCCGGGACCACCGCCATACGGGGCATCATCAACGGTGCGATGACGATCGGTTGTTACATCGCGCGGATTGTGAAAGTGGACGGAAATACGTCCCGCATCGACGGCGCGTTTGAAAAGCGAATCCCCGAGCGGGGACGTGAACATGCCGGGGAAAAGGGTGACAACATCACAACGCATTATTCGAGGATTTCGAGGACACTGCGTTTGCGGATTTTGCTCGACGCAGCGGAGAGAATCGTTCGCAGCGCTCGTGCGGTTCTTCCTTCCTTACCAATAACCTTGCCCAAATCTTCTTTGGCCACGCGCAGTTCAATCACCGTCGTTTGCTCTCCTTCGACTTCGGTAATTTCAACCGCCTCGGGTTTGTCGACCAAGGCCTTCGCCATTGTTTCGACTAAGAGTTTCATCGCATGATCTGACATCGCTTCAGCTCCTCGGAAACGAATATTATGACTGGGGATACCGCTTGAGCAATTGGGCCACGGTTGCACTCGGCTGCGCACCGCACTTCAACCAGTACTGAATCCGCTCGCGCTTGGCCAAAAACTTTCCCCCATCCGTCCGGGGGTCATAGGTCCCGACGACTTCAAGGTGACGCCCATCGCGCGGCCTCTCTTTATCGGCCACAACCAACCGATAAAACGGGAGATTTCGCCGCCCATACCGTGATAACCGAATCGTCACTGCCATAGAGAGCTCCTTTAAAGTGGCGGCACCCCTAACAAATTCAGGAAGCGGCCGTCAAGAGACCTTTCTGGAATCCACACCAACCTCGCTTGCAATAGCCTGAGACACCACACGTGCCAATTCCTCAATCATCGCCGGATCTTCCCCTTCGACCATGACCCGGGCAATGTTTTCAGTGCCTGAATACCGCACAAGCTGGCGCCCACGACCCCGAAGTTGGGTATGCACATGATTCATAGCTTTCGAAACGGCAGGAATCTGATCAAAAGGTCGTTTCTCCCTCACAGGAATGTTCTGGATCACCTGGGGAAAGGAGGTAAAAACCGTCGCCACCTGAGAAAGCGGACGTTCCTGTTGCCGCATGATGGAGAGAATCCGAAGGGCCGCCAAGATACCATCGCCGCAGGTTTGGTGATGAAGAAAAATAATATGCCCGCTTGTTTCACCGCCGAGATTGTACCCTTCACGACGCATGACCTCCATGACGTAGCGATCGCCGACGTCGGTTCGGACGAATTGAATGCCCATCTCTTTGAGGGCCAGCTCGAGACCCATGTTGCTCATGTGTGTCCCGACCACGGTGTTTTTCGCGAGACTCCCTTTCCCCTGGAGATGTTTTGCACAGATGCCCAAGATCTGATCACCGTCGATCACCTTTCCCTGCTCATCGGCCAAGATCACACGATCGGCATCACCATCGAGGGCGACACCAAGATCGGCACCATGTTCTTTCACGAGGCGCGCCATCCGTTCGGGAAAAAGCGCCCCGCAGTGTTGATTAATGTTGAGGCCATTGGGTGACGTGCATGTGGGAATGACCGTCGCCCCTAATTCGCGAAACACGGCCGGCGCCACACGATAGCCAGCGCCATTGGCGGCATCGACGACGATCTTGAATCCATCGAGCGCGACATGCTGCGGAAACGTTCCCTTCAAGTACTGAATGTAACGCCCGCTCGCATCGTCGATGCGAAAGGCCTTTCCCATATTCTGCGGAGCCACACGCTGCTCATCAAGCTTTCCCGAAAGAATAAGGTTCTCGATCCGGAGCTCAACGTCATCGGGAAGCTTGAATCCTTCCTCGTCAAAAAATTTGATGCCGTTGTACTCAACCGGATTGTGCGATGCGGAAACCATCACGCCACCCTTGGCCCGCATGCTCCCGGCAATGAAGGCAATGCCGGGCGTCGGGAGCGGTCCCACGAGCATCACGTTCATGCCCATCGAACAGATCCCCGCAACGAGGGCCGATTCGAGGACGTAACCGGAAAGCCGCGTGTCTTTCCCCACGACGAAGTGATCGAGACCTGGGGCATCCCGCAAAACGAGGGCAACTGCTTGTCCCAGACGCATCGCGGTTTCACCGTCCATCGGGTAACGATTAGCGATGCCGCGCACGCCGTCCGTTCCAAAAAGTTTTCGTCCATTGCGAGCGTCACTCATCGTGCACCTCTCCCCTTACCGCCTTCGCAAGACTATCGAGAATACCATTGATAAACGAACCACTCTCTTCGGTCCCAAAGCGTTTGGCGATGTCCACCGCCTCATTGATCGTCACCTTGATGGGGATATCGGGGCAGTGAACAAGTTCATACGCCGCCATGCGGAGGATACTCTTATCAACGGCCGCCATCCGCTCGATCCTCCAGTGCGCGGAATGCGTCGCAATAAGACGATCGAGTTCGTCGAGGTGCTCGCGGACACCAGTGCCAAGCCGCTCGGCAAAAACGCGGGCCTCCGGACTCGCCTCGGCTTCATCCCAAAAGGCATCGGGGAGCGGCGCACTTTTCCCTCCGCGTACTTCCTCCTGATAGAGGGATTGCACCGCACACTCACGACCTTTGCGTCGAGTTCCCATAACTATGAGCCGATCTCCTTCTGAATGTGTCGTAACACCTTCACCATTTCAATCGCCGCCTCGGCAGCTTCTCGGCCACGATTCAGGCCGCGAGGATCAGAACGTGCCGCGGCTTGTTCTGCGATATCGGCGGTGATCACGCCGAAGGTCACGGGAATCCCCGTCTCACGACTCACCTCGGCAATTCCTCGTGCCGCTTCAGAACACACATAATCAAAATGTGGCGTTTCGCCACGAATCACCGCACCGAGACAAACAATCGCATCGAAGGATCGCGTTACCGCGAGGCGTTTGGCCGTCAATGCGAGCTCAAAGGCACCGGGAACCTTCACGACGGGAATTTTTTCGGCATCGCTGCCTGCATCGCGGATCGCGGCCAGCGCCCCTTCGAGGAGTCGCTCGGTGATCGGCTGATTGAAGCGGCTCATCACGATGGCGAGTCGCATGGTTACACCTTCTCCAGAAGATGACCCAAACGTTCACGCTTGGTCCGAAGGTAAAATTCATTATGGCGAGAAGGATTCACTTCAATCGGGACCCGTTCGACCACCTCAAGTCCGTAGCCATTCAGTCCCACAATTTTCCGCGGGTTATTCGTGAGGAGCCGCATCCGGCGAATGCCGAGATCGACGAGAATCTGCGCCCCAATGCCATACTCACGAAGGTCAGGACGAAATCCGAGGCGCTGATTAGCATCAACCGTATCGAGTCCCTGGTCCTGCAGGGCATAGGCACGAATTTTATTGTGGAGTCCGATGCCACGCCCCTCTTGGCGAATGTAGAGGAGCACGCCGCGCCCCTCCTCGGCAATCATCGAAAGGGCTTGATCAAGTTGCGAACCGCAGTCGCAACGTCGCGAGCCGAAGACATCGCCGGTCATACACTCTGAATGGACTCGTACAAGTGTCGGCTCATCTCCACCAACGTCACCTTTGACGATGGCGAGGTGGACGTTCGTGTCGATATCACTACGGTACGAGATGACGGTAAAACCATCGCCCTGTTCAAGCGGCAACTTGGCTTCGCTGTCACGATGAACGAGCCGCTCATGCGCGAGCCGATAGCGAATCAGATCGGCAATCGACGTCATGACGAGGCCATGATGCTCCGCAAATTTTCGCAGATCATCCCCGCGCGCCATCGTTCCATCGTCGTTCATGATTTCCGAGATCACTCCCATCGGCGAAAGCCCAGCCGCACGGCACAGGTCAACGACACCCTCGGTGTGACCGGTACGAACCAGGACCCCACCATCGTGGGCGCGCAGCGGAAAAACATGCCCGGGCCTTGCCAAATCTTCCGGACGTGTGGTTGCGTCGGCCGCGACGACAATCGTTTTCGCACGATCCGCACTCGAAATCCCCGTCGTAATATCACGGCGCGCGTCGATCGAAACGGTATAGGGTGTTTGGCGTGCGGAGGTATTGACGGGAACCATGAGGGGAAGTCCCAACCGATCGGCCCGTTCATTGTTCATCGCAAGACAAATGACGCCACCGGTGTGAAGACGCATAAAATTGACAGCCTCTGGCGTCACAAACTCCGCCGCCATGGCGAGGTCGCCTTCGTTCTCGCGGTCTTCATCATCGGTGAGGACAATCATGCGTCCACGACGAAGTGCTTCAATCGCTGCTGAGACTTTTTCAGAATCCATGTTTTTTCAAAAACTCCTTTGTGACCTGCGAGCCCTTCCGGTACTGTTCACTGTCGAGAAAGGTGAGTTTCTCCACATACTTCCCAATGATGTCGACTTCAAGGTTCACGAGATGCCCAACGGCTAACCGTGCAAACGTCGTCTTCAAAGTCGTATGAGGGACCACCATCACCGTGCATCCGGTCGCATCACACCGATTGACCGTCAAACTCACGCCATCGACGGCAAGGGAGCCCTTCTCGACCACATAGCGCATGAAGTTGCCAGGAATTTCGATGAAAAATTCAACACCGCCCGGTAACGTCTTGATTTCTTTTATTTTTCCGACACCATCGATGTGCCCCTGGACGAGATGCCCGCCCAGCCGCTGGCCCAGTTGCAGCGCGCGTTCCAAGTTCACGGGGTCACCGACTTCCGCTTCACCAAGGGTTGTCACCTCAAGCGTTTCGATCGAGAGGTCCGCCCAAAAGCTTTTGCCAAGTCTGGACGTGATCGTCAGACAACAGCCATTGACCGCGATCGAATCACCCACATTCGAACGCTCAAGGTCGAAGTCGCACCCAATTTCAATCTCGGCGCCATTGTCCTTTTGTTTGAGGGCGCGGATCGTTCCCACGCCTTCAATGATTCCGGTAAACATGGAAGCCTCTTATCGTACGTTTCCCTCAATCACAACATCTTCGCCAAACGTTCTGATGCTCCTCTCACGCAATTTCATCGCGCGATGGAGCTGTCGTGCGTCAACTTCGGAAAAGAGATCCTTCCCTTTTCCACCGATGATGATTGGAGCCACACACATCACCACACGGTGAACCACATTCTGCGACAGAAAA
>JACQMA010000170.1 GCA_016203825.1 Deltaproteobacteria bacterium
GTGGCGCTCATTCCCTCGTTGGCGCGCCGCCTTCATCTGTATGGCCATCGCGACGGCAGTGTCGGTCGTCTTGGTGAAGCAGCATTATATTGCTGATGCGCTTGCGGGGGCGCTTGTAGCGAGTGCCGTGTGCTGGCTCATTGCAAAAAAATAGATGTCGTACGGGCACGGCATGCCGTGCCCCTACACCTTGGAATGTACGACACGCACGACGTCGACCCCACCTTCGTTTACAATCTCCACATCGGAAAAAAGATTGGGCGATTCTTTTTTGAGGAGCTTCGCCATCGTCACGGCGAGCTCCCGAATTTCGGCGTCGGCGTGAGCGGAGCCACGGAGTTCGACAAAGTGACGGAGCGCCCGAGCATTTGCGGTCACAAAAATTTTTGTTTCACATGCGTTCGGCAAGACTGACCGCGCGGTTTCACGTACTTTTTTGCGTCGATCGGTCGGGACAAGTTCAGGATGCTGTTGTTCAACAACTTTTTCCAACGCGGTTGCCAATTCCACATACGAAGCGTGTGCTGATTCGATTGATTTGAGCCAGAGGGGTTTGAGTGTTGGGTTGTCGCGAATCAGTGGCGGCACGACATAGCGAGCGTCAGATTCGTCGACATAACGTTGTGAGAGTTGCGAAAAACCCCAGCCGGCCCTGTGGCGAATCAATTCATGGGTGAGTGATCGAGAAATACCCGTGATCAAAAAATTCCACACGGCATGTTCGAGGACCGAGCCGTGGTGACTTTCAATAATCCGCTCAAGGTAATCGCGATTTGTTTTCCGTCCCTTGCCATACGACATGTAGCAGGCACGCCCCGCGGTCTCGGCAAGAATTTCCGCTGGGACTTTCGTATCGGTTTCAAAAAGACAGCCCTCGTCACCCAAAAAATGTCGGAGGGCCTCTTCATTCACCGTCTGGCGTCCAATGAGATAGACGGATGGTTTTGCAACGATCCGATCAGCGCTCACGAACACCCCATGGAGTTCCCGCAATTGAGGCAGCGATAGCACGAACCGTTGCGTACCGTCATGTGGCCACATGAATCGCAGAAGGGGGCATCGCCCATCAAGTTTTGCAGATGTTGATTGGCTCCCGTGGCGGCTCGTTTGCCCTCGGCAAGCGAGACGACAACCCCGGATGAGGTGGACACCGTTTGCAATCCACCTGCGGTCGCCACTCCCGCGCGATCGGTACGCGCAATAATGGTTACATCAGGTAGTGCGGTTTCCTCTGATGACGTGTCTTTGGTTTTTGCCCCGTGACCGTTTGAAGTTCCTTGCTGTGAAGCGCGTCCTTCAAATTGTTTCAAGAGGGTATTCCGGTCGATCGCCGTTTTGACATCTTCATCTTTGGTTGGCTTCACCTGCACGAGATCGTGGCGTCCGAGGTATTCCATGGCGAGCACACGGAAGACGAAATCAATGACCGACGTCGCCATCTTGACATTCGGATGGTCGGCCACGCCTTGTGGTTCAAAACGGGTAAACGTGAAACAATCGACGTACTCATCAAGCGGAACGCCGTACTGAAGGCCCAGCGATACGGCGATGGCAAAACAGTTCATGAGGCTGCGAAATGCCGCGCCCTCTTTGTGCATGTCGATAAAAATTTCTCCGAGAGCCCCCTCTTCGTATTCTCCCGTGCGGAGATAAATCTTGTGTCCCCCCACACGTGATTCGTGGGTGATCCCGCGACGTTTTTTGGGAAGCCTCCGGCGCTTGAGAACCGGAAGCTGATCGGCGTCGGCCGCGATGCCAACTGTTTGGTTCGGGGCATCTTCCTTCTTTTTGTCGTCGGATTTTGTTGAAAGCGGCTGCGAAAGCTTTGATCCATCGCGGTAGATGGCAACGGCCTTGAGGCCCATCTTCCATGCCTCGACGTAGAGTTTTTCAATTTCCTCAACCGTGATTTCATGGGGAAGGTTGATGGTCTTTGAAATGGCTCCCGAGAGAAACGGTTGTGCCGCTGCCATCATCTTGACGTGCGACATGGGGGGGAGGAAACGCTTGCCGATCTTGCCACATTTGTTGGCGCAATCGAAAGCGGGGAGGTGTTCCGGCTTGAGAAATGGTGCGCCTTCGATCGTCATGCGTCCGCACATGTGTTCCGTTGCTTCTTCAATTTGCAGCGTCGAGAAACCGAGCGACGTCAGGAGATTAAAACCGGGCTTGCTGTAGTCATCTTCGGTAAACCCGAGCCGTGCCATCGTCTCGCGCCCCAGGATGTTCATGGTGAAAGCAAATGAGAGATCAAAGCTCGCGGGCAAGGTCTTTTCAATTTTGTGAAGATCGTCGTCGTTGAAACCTTTATCACGAAGACTCCGATCGTTGATGTGGGGCGCTCCTTTCAACGATGCGGTCCCCGTGATGTACGCGATGATGTCGCGAACCTGATCCGGCGTGTAGCCAAGGCGCTTGAGCGCCAGCGGAACAGATCCATTGACGATCTTGAAGTAACCGCCCCCCGCCAATTTTTTGAATTTGACGAGGGCAAAGTCGGGTTCGATCCCGGTGGTATCACAGTCCATGAGGAGTCCAATGGTCCCCGTGGGCGCGAGAACGGTCACCTGCGAATTTCGGAAACCCCATTGCGATCCTTCCGCAAGACAACGATCCCACTCTTCTCTCGCTGCGGAGAGAAGATAGGACGGTGTGACCGTTTCGGGGATTTTGTAAGCGGCATCGCGATGCTGGCTGATGACTTCGAGCATCGGTTCACGATTTGCGGCGTAACCTGGGAATGCCCCCTTGTGCGCGGCGATCTCGGCCGAAGCGCGGTAGGCCGCACCATGCATGATTGCCGTAATCGCAGCACATGTCGCTCGTCCCTCGTCGGAATCGTACGGAATACCGTCCACCATGAGCAGCGTTCCGAGATTCGCATAGCCTAATCCCAAAGGACGAAAATCATGACTCCTCTGGGCAATGTTCTTCGTGGGATAGGAAGAGAGGTCGACCAAAATTTCCTGGGCCAGGATAAAAATCCGACACGCATGACGGAAACCTTCGACATCAAAGACCCCCGTGGTCTCATTGCAGAACTTCATGAGATTAATCGAGGCCAAGTTACACGCGGTGTTGTCGAGAAACATAAATTCGGAACAATTGTGGACCAACAGCCCATCTGCGACGAAATGATGCGTGAGCGGTTCGGTAAGATCGAAAACCTTCTGTGTTCCAAGCTGGGTGAGCGATTCAAAGGTATCGACGAGTTCATCGCGATAGGTACCGACAGAGGCATTGAGCGCGCGAAGCGCGTCTGCCTTCGCACTTTTGGGATGAAAGCCGATCGCTTCCTCAAAGAGGATGCGCGATGAACGGCTGATGCGTAAAGAATGCATCTCTTTGACCGTATAGGTCTTCAATCCACCACAGCCATCGGGCAGGAGGGATTCGGTGAGACCTCCCCGCCGGTTTTCATAGAGTTTTGATTTAATTCCAAAAGAGAGAAGAAGTTTTTGGACTTGGCGCAGAAGGGTGAGGCTCGTCGAATCAAGGGCAACGTACTGTGATTTCTCACCATAGTTTGCGACCGTCCCATCGGTTGTAAAAAGACCGCGCAACAAGGCCGCCGTGCTTGCCCGATCAAGCTCAAAGGCAGACGAAAGGAACGCCTTCCGGTCAGAACCTTTATCGAGGACCGCATAAGCATCGACGACGGAAGTGACGACCTCCGCCGATGTTGATGTTCTGATTCCGGTTGCCGTGTGACGGATGCCGGCGATTTTTCGATCAGCCTTGATCGTGTTCAGATAGTCAACAACTTCGGCAAGGATTTTCGCTTCGCCGCTCCCCATGGTGACGATAATAGACCCTTGGGCGTCATTGGCTTTACACCCGTCTCCCAGGGCCATCCCGATGAACTCTGCCATCTTGTTCTCGAGATGATTCTGACCAAAGCATCCTGGAATGAGGAGTAACTTATCTTCGGGAGAAAGCTCCTTGGCAGGGACGTCGCCACGGTTTTCCGTCCAGACTTTGTGATCGGCGGTAAGCTTGAGCGTATAGCCCGATGCCGTCTTCAGTTCGAAGACTTCCTTGAAACCTGTTGGGAAGATTTCCGAAACACGCACAACACGCCCGTCAAACGCTAGGAGGTCGATTGTTTTTCCCACAAGTTCGGCAATGGGTTTGAGACCTTCTGTTGTTGAGACAAGGGTATCGCCCGTGACACACGGATTGCTCGCATAAATGCGATCGGTGTTTTTGCACGTGTGCCAAGTGTTGATCGTGGTATCGAGTTGAATGCCGGGATCGGCACAGCCCCATGCCGCATCGGCGATTCGGCGCATCAGGTCACGCGCGCGGTATTTCTTGTACGGTTCGCCGGTGGTGCGACAGCGTGTCTCCCATTCACCATCTTCGAGATAGGCCTTCATAAAGTCGTCGGAGACGCGAACGGAATTGTTAGAGTTTTGTCCCGAGACCGTTTTGTACGCCTCTCCGTTGAAATCAGAAGCATACCCACCGGCAATGAGGGCCGCGACTTTTTTCTCTTCTTTTACTTTCCAGTCGATAAAGTCTTCGATTTCGGGGTGGTCGATGTCGAGGCAGACCATCTTGGCGGCCCGTCGTGTTGTCCCTCCCGACTTTGTCGCACCCGCACCGCGATCAAGGACTTCGAGGAAAGACATGAGCCCCGACGATGTTCCCCCGCCGGAGAGTTTTTCGTATTTGGATCGAAGTTTTGAAAAGTTCGTTCCCGTTCCTGAACCAAACTTGAAGAGCCGTGCCTCACTCTTCACCAA
>JACQMA010000171.1 GCA_016203825.1 Deltaproteobacteria bacterium
CGCTAAAGCTATGGCGGGCCTTCGGCGCAAGGTTTCCTGGCTTGAGGTGTGCAACGTGATTGCCTTGCCTTCCCGCCTTCGCTAAAGCTTCGGCGGGCAAGCCCACCTTTGCTTTATTGAAAGACAGTGACTTACAACGGCAACACGTTTTCCTCTCACAGTGGCGGGACCGCGGGGGCATTGAACCCCACTTCCCTTTGCACGCCGAACTGATTGATTGTTGATCGAGCCCTAGTCGGGCGTTGGATGGTTGTCAAACCTCAAACTTTATTCCTTGTGCAAGCGGCAGGTCGGTGCCCCAGTTGATCGTAGTGGTTTGGCGGCGCATATAGGCCTTCCAGGAATCCGATCCTGATTCACGTCCGCCGCCGGTGTCTTTCTCTCCGCCAAACGCCCCACCAATCTCCGCGCCACTCGTGCCGATATTCACATTCGCAATCCCGCAATCGGATCCTCGTGCAGAGATGAAGGCTTGGGCAGCAATAAGGTTGTTCGTGAAGATGGCCGATGAAAGCCCTTGCGGAACATTATTCTGAAGGGCGATCGCCTCGTCGAGATCGCCCACACTGACAAGATACAGAATTGGTGCAAAGGTTTCTTCTTTCATCATCGGCATGTCGTGTTTCGCATGGACAATCGTCGGTTCGACGTAACATCGGCCGGGATACGTTTTTCCTTCCAGTCGATTGCCTCCAACCAAGACATGCCCGCCTTGTTGTTTGATGGTTTCGAGCGCCTTCATCATTGTGTCTGCCGCGTGCGCATCGACGAGTGGACCAACGTGCGTTTCGGGATTGAGGGGATTGCCGATGCGCAGTTGTCGGTAACTTGCGACGAGTCGTTTCATGAGGTCGTGTTCAATCTTTTTGTGCATGAGGATGCGGCGTGTGGAGGTGCAGCGCTGTCCCGTCGTTCCGACGGCACCAAAGGTGATAGCGCAAACGGCAAGGTCAAGATTTGCATCATCCATCACGATGATCGCGTTGTTACCACCCAACTCCAAGAGCGATCGGCCGAGACGTTTTGCAACTACTTCGCCCACTTCTCGTCCCATGCGACACGAGCCTGTTGCGGAAATCAGCGGTATGCGTTTGTCATTCACGAGGGCAATGGCCGTGTCGTGATCACCCATGACGAGATTGAAAACACCGGGGAATCCGGCGGGCTCCATCACTTCGTTCACCAGGTGTTGAACGGCAATCGCACACAGTGGCGTTTTGTGCGATGGTTTCCACATCACGACGTCGCCGCACACGGCCGCGAGAAAGGCATTCCATGCCCAGACGGCGATGGGGAAATTAAACGCGGAAATAACGCCAACAGGTCCGAGCGGGTGCCACTGCTCCATCATCTGGTGTTGGGGTCGCTCGCTGGCCATCGTAAGACCGTAGAGTTGGCGTGAGAGCCCCACGGCAAAGTCAGCCATGTCGATCATCTCTTGGACCTCACCTTCACCTTCGGCGGCAATTTTTCCCATCTCGAGGGTGACGAGTTTTCCGAGGAGTGATTTTTTCTCGCGAAGTTTATTTCCAATCTGTCGCACGAACTCACCACGCTGTGGCGCCGGCACCATGCGCCAATGCTCAAATGTTTTTTGAGCTTGTTCGAGCATGGCATTGTAATCATGGCGCGATGCCTGGTGGACACGCGCAATCTCGGTTCCGTCAATCGGCGTCACCGAAACAAGCTCCCCACCCTTTGGATTTTTGATCCATCCTGTGGCCCCGTAGGCCCCGGAGTTGACAGTATCAATTCCCAGGTTTCTGATGAAATCATGCATAGGACCTCCCGATGCTGTCATCGCGAGAAGGCCGTAGGCCGACGTGGCGATCTCCTTCTGCAAGTGTTTGAGGAGATTGCTTCGTTGCTATACTCCTCGCAATGACAGTAGGTTGTTTCATGGACAATTGTCGTGTGGTCTTGCGTCACGGATGCGGGCGCGCACCGATGTACGCAGGATATCGATCGCCACGCCGATCTCTTTTGTCGTGACCGTGAGCGCCGGACGGAAGCGAATGGAACGCGTTCCGCACGATAAGATGATCATCCCTTTGTCGTAACACGATTGCCGCACGCGATCGCGTGCCTCGGGTGTGGGAAGGTCGATCGCACACATAAGACCTAAGCCGCGTGCGTTGGTGACTTCTTCAAAATCCTTTTCGAGTTCACGAAGCTGTTCCAAAAGATAAAGGCCCACGTGGGCAGCGTTATGAAGGAGTTTGTCGCGATGGATCACCTCGAGGATCTTCGTCACGCGCACCATATCGACGATGTTACCGCCAAAGGTTGAATTGAGCCGCGAGGCCTCGACAAAAACATTTTTTTCCACTTCTTCGATGCGCTTTCCACACAGCATGCCGC
>JACQMA010000172.1 GCA_016203825.1 Deltaproteobacteria bacterium
CTGTTCGATTCCAAGACACCACCGAATTTCAATAAAATATAATAATTTCAGTAGGTTATTAGAGAATCCCTGAAAAGTGGGTACTGGCATGGCGTTTGCTCTACTAGGTTATGTGGAGCCAATCATGGGAAGTTCCGATCGGAAATGTTGTCAGTTGATCATCAAGCAGGTCCTGCAGGGGGACCCGCGCGATCTGTGCCAGCTCGATCCCTTGGTCGTGTCGTGTGGCGGGATGTACATCCCGCACCGGGTCAAAAAACCGACAGGTCTTTGGTACCATATTTTAACAACGTCCAACGAAACCGAACCGGTCAAGGTCGTGACGGGCGCGCGCCCCCAAACCGTGCTGCAGAAGATGTGGACGAAGGAGTCGATGAACTAACTCTCTTAAGGGAGGCTCAATGGTGAGTCTCTCCTTTTCCCAAAAAGGCCTCCGGTAACGGAGGCCTTTTTATTTCTGTGTGATGAGAGCGGCAATACTTTCGGTGAAGGGTGCCTTTACGATGCCACGGTCGGTGATGATCGCGGTGATGAATGCGGCTGGGGTGACATCGAAGGCAGGGTTGATGACCTCGACGTGTTCCGGCGTGATGCGATGCTGACCGATGTGCGTGACTTCTCGTGCGTCACGTTCTTCAATCGGAATCTGTGAGCCGTCCGTGATCTTCGGATCGATCGTCGACATTGGGGCTGCGACGTAAAACGGAATCTTGTGGTAGTGGGCCATGAGCGCCACGCCATACGTTCCAATTTTATTCGCCGTGTCGCCATTGGCCGCGATCCGGTCGGCGCCGACGATCACCTTTTGAATTTTTCCTTGTTTCATGACGGAGGCGCACATCGTGTCTGTGATCACGGTCACTTGAATTCCGTGTTTTTGGAGTTCCCATGCGGTGAGGCCAGCACCTTGAAGCCGTGGCCGTGTTTCGTCGGCATACACATGAATGCGTTTTCCCGCTTCTGTTGCGGCATAGATGACGCCCAGCGCCGTACCGAAACCAGCCGTGGCAAGTGCCCCGGCGTTGCAGTGTGTCAGGACGTTGTCACCATCATTTAAAAGCGTTTGTCCAGCGCGACCCATGCGACGATTCGCTTCAATGTCTTCGTGATAAATGGTGTTCGCCTCTTTTTTCAGGGCTGCGACGATCTCAGAAAGTGGCCGATGTTGCTCCGCGAGGGCGCACGCGCGCATGCGTTCCACGGCCCACATGAGGTTCACCGCGGTGGGTCGCGTCTCGGCAAGTCTCCGACAGACGATGCCCAATTTTTCGTAGAACTCTTCGAAGGTTCGGACCCCAATCCCCATGGCCCCCAGTGCTACGCCAAACGCTGCAGCGACACCGATCGCCGGGGCGCCACGAATCACCATGTGTTTGATGGCCTGGGCCACACCAAGATAGTCTTCGTACGTGACGTAGACCTCTTTGAGCGGAAGCTGGCGCTGGTCGAGCATCACGACCTTGTCGTCTTTCCATTCAATCGTTCGGATCGTATCGATGCTCATAGTTTTTTCTTCAAGAGATCATTCACCACATTTGGATTTGCTTTGCCCTTCGTTGCCTTCATGACCTGTCCCACAAAATGACCCAGCACACCCATTTGTCCCGCGCGGTATTTTTCAACTTCTTTTGGGCTCGCCGCGATCACCTGATCGACGATCTTCTCCAGTTCACCTGTATCACTGACCTGTGTCAATCCCTTCTCGCGGACAAGCGTGCGCGGATCAGCACCCGTCCGGTACATCTCCAGAAACAGGTCCTTCGCGATTTTTCCCGAGATGGTTCCCTCTTCAATCAGGTGGAGGAGGTCGGTGAGGTGCTGGGGTGTGATCCGGCAACGACCGATCTCGACGTCGTCCTGTTTAAGTTCGCGCAAGAGCTCGGTCATGATCCAGTTCGACACTTTTTTGGGATCGCCGCCCGTCTTCACACAGGCTTCATAATACTGTGCGAGATCACGATCTGTCGTGAGGACATCGGCGTCATAATTTGGGAGACCATACTGAGCAACGAAGCGCGCGGCCTTTGCTACGGGAAGTTCCGGCAAGGTTGTGCGGACGCGCGCGATCCAATCCGGCGCAACCGTGACGGGCAGAAGATCGGGATCGGGAAAGTAGCGATAGTCATGGGCCTCTTCTTTACTGCGCATCCCTCGTGTCGTTCCCGATGCATCGTCCCAGAGTCGGGTTTCTTGAATCACCGCCTGTCCTTTGGTGAGCACTTCCGTTTGGCGCTGAATTTCATATTGAATTGTGCGCTCGACCGCGCGGAATGAATTGAGATTCTTCGCCTCGGTGCGTGTTCCGAATTCCTTCTGGCCTTGGGGACGAATCGAGACATTCACGTCACAGCGGAAGTTTCCTTCCTGCATGTTCCCGTCGCAGACATCGAGGGCGATGAGGATGGCCCGAAGGCGTTGGAGGTAATCGACGGCTTCCGCGGCCGAGCGGATATCCGGGCCAGAAATAATTTCGATGAGCGGGACTCCGCAGCGGTTGAAGTCGACATGACTGTACGCGGCATGACCGTAGTCGTGCGTGAGTTTTCCTGCATCTTCTTCGAGCTGGATGCGCGAGATGGAAATGCGTTGTGTTCTGCCATTGATGTTCACGTCGAGTGCGCCGCCACGACAGAGGGGAAATTCGTACTGAGAAATTTGATAACCTTTCGTGAGATCAGGATAGAAATAATTTTTTCGAGCAAAAACGCTCGTCGGTTGAATATCGCACCCGAGGGCGAGTCCTGTTTTGATGGCCATCTCGACAGCAGCGTGATTCGCGATCGGGAGGGCACCGGGC
>JACQMA010000163.1 GCA_016203825.1 Deltaproteobacteria bacterium
CGACGGCGATACGCTCTGCGACGGTAACTGTGCCGGGATCGGCGAGGACTTGAACGTCAACGGTATTGTCGATCTCGATCCTCAGGGCCGGTTCTTGGAGACGAATCCGAGGATCGCCGACTCTGACCTCGACGGGTGCGACGATCGCTGTGACATGTTCGCCGGTGGATCGTTTAGCCGGAACAACACGCCGCGCGCGACGCAAGGGAAGGCAAGTGAAGGGATATTCTCCTGTATGAACACGATCGTCCCGGGGGCAACGCCGGATAGCACGATGGCGCTCTTCGGATTGATCTTGGCCCTGAACCGATTCGTGGTCGGGCGACTGAGACGGAGACAATAAAAATCCCCTTCTTGGGACGAAGGAGGGTGATGTTAGGGATGAAGTAAAAAAATGCTCCCCCAAAGGACCTGGGCTCTGCGAAAGCATCCCGGGTCTTTTATTTTTTGAACATTTCCCTCGACAAGTGAACGGGAAGTGGCTTAGCAGAAGAGTTGTGAAGAAAACAAAAAACACGCCTCAAACAACTTCGATGGATCGGCGATTCGATACACTGGAAGGAAAATTTGACAACCTCGAAGGTCGATTCGATACACTCGACAAAAAAATTGACTCGACGAAAAGTTTTCTTGAAGCAAAAATTGCTTTTACTCGTAAAGACGCTGCTGAGCAGAACGCTTCGTTTCAAAAAGGAATCGTCGAAGTCCTCAGTAAAAAAATCGAAACTCTTGGTGTAAAAATCGAAGCGGTCCACAAAGATGTTCTTTTCACACAACAAGTACTCCGTGCAACGAAAGACGAGACCGAGACCAAGCTCGACAATCACGAAAAGCGAATTTCGACTCTTGAGCAGGCAGGCGTTCCTACTGCGTAATTTTCTCCAACACTTCCCTCTCCCTTTTCTCATACAACTTTTGCTTTGCGCGATCGCGGAAGGACAGCGCAATGGAGTCGTTGGGATTCAAGGTTAAGAGTTGGTCGGCGTATTTCAAACATCCATCATAGTCGCCGGTTTCAAACGCGAGTGCGGTCAATTCTCGGTAAATTGCTAGTTGTGGTTGGTTGACACCTTTCGGTGGCGGCAGCGTCAACGCCTTTTGAAAACGCGCCATCGCCTCGTCGACTTTTTTTTGCGATCGCAAAATCTGCGCCGTCATGAAGAGGAGCATGAAGTTCTCGGGATCCTTTTGGAGTGCCGATTCCAAATAGGGAACGGCCTCGTTGAAGCGACCGAGTTGATAGAGGGCGCGCCCGGCGTGTTCGTTGATGTGAACGGCATCCGGGTGCGAGGGATAAACAAAGGGAAAGCGGCGCGCGGCTTCGATGAAATAACTCGCGGCTCGCTCAAAGTCGTTCTTCGCTTCAACGGAGAGCCCCAATTTGGTCAGCACAAGGGGGTCGCGGCAACCAGAGTCAAAGGCCTTGCGAAAGAAGATCATCGCCGTGGCCATATGACCACCGTCGTAGGACTCAAACCCCGATTTGACGAGGTCGTCCCATTTTGCCGAGTGTTCCCCGGATTTTTGATAAAAGGTCCAATCCGACGGGGTTTTTGGGGCCTCGGCGCGGGCCGTTACAGTTGAGAAGATAAGCAAGACGGCGAAAAAAGAGAATATTTTCATTGCACTCCTTTGGACCCCCATGCTAGCAAGCCGCGGCGTTTTAATCGAGAACAAATCCACACGCCCCCATCATCTTGGTTCCTTGTTGCGGGAGAGGTTCCCGACGGCAGGGCAAGTGGGGCGGAGGCACCCGCCGTCGCACGAGGCTATGGCGGGCAAGAAACCAAGGAGGAATCATGGCAGTAGATGTTGATTTGAAGGTTATGCTTGAAGTCGGTGCCCACTTTGGTCACCAAACCCGCCGCTGGAATCCCAAAATGCGTCCCTTCATTTATACGCAACGGGACGGCATCCACATCATCGACCTTGCGCAAACGGCCGAGCAGATCAAACGGGCCGCCAAGTTTGTGACCGATACGGTCGCCGTGGGCAATTGCATCCTCTTTGTGGGGACGAAGAAACAGGCGCGCGATATCATTCGCGAAGAGGCGACACGATCCAGCCAATTTTACGTCGTGAACCGTTGGTTGGGAGGGACACTCACCAACTTGAAAACGATCCGCGCATCGATCGACAAGCTCCGCAATCTTTACGAACGAAAAGAAAAGGGCGAGTTTGAGAAGATTACCAAACGCGAGGCCCTTTCGCTCGAACGCGTCATCATCAAACTCGAATCAGCGCTCGGCGGAATCAAGGACATGCCGCGTATTCCCGGGGCCGTCTTCTTGATCGATCCGATCCATGAGGTCATCGCGAAGAAAGAGGCCATGCGTTTGGGAATTCCGGTCATTGCGATGATTGATACGAATGGCGATCCCGAAGGGATTGCGTATCCGATCGTCTCGAATGACGATGCGATTCGTTCGATCCAGTATTTTACCAAACTGATTGCGGATGCGGCGCTCGAAGGTTTGGCGTTGCGAGAAGTCATTGCGCGTCAAGAGGCCGATCGCGCGGCCGACCGAGCGAAACAGACGAAGGGGAAGGGCGGCGCCGTTCGTGAGGAGCGCTTTGGAGCGAAGGGTCGCGCGTATACGGCCGAAAAGCCAGCGCAACAAACAACGGAACTTTCACCCGAAGAACTCGAAGCCTTTGCGAAGGCCAAGGTGGATGAGGGTGCGGTGTCATGACGATGATCTCTGCCGAATCAGTGAAAGAGCTTCGCCTGAAGACCGGCGCGGGGATGATGGATTGCAAAAGGGCACTCTCCGAGGCCCAGGGCGATCTGCAAAAAGCGGTCGATGTTTTGCGCAAACAAGGCCTGGCCATCGCGGCAAAGAAGGCCGGTCGCGCGGCCGATGAGGGTCTCATTGGGGCGTGGGTTTCACCAAACGGTGCCAAGGGAGTCCTCGTCGAGGTGAATTGCGAAACCGATTTTGTGGCG
>JACQMA010000184.1 GCA_016203825.1 Deltaproteobacteria bacterium
CATGGCGCGTGGTGCAAAAAGTGGAGCGTCGAATGAGATCGGGGGACCGAAACTCTCAAGAAAACTGGAAGGAAGGGCTTCATCGCCTTCGGACGTCGTTGCCGCAAAACTTAAAATCACCTCACCGCGGGTTTTTGCGAGCCATGTTTGAAAGAGCAATGCCTCGCGAGCCAGGATTTCGTCCGTCGAAGGAAAGATGGCATCGAGAATGCGATTCGGCCGTGGTGCAAGTTCATCACGGTTGGTGAAGAAGAGTCGGTTATCGCCTGCTGATGGAACCTGGCCTTCGATCATCCCGGGGATGATGATGCGCTCGATCGGTTGGGATCGCCCGGTAGAGAAGGGTGTGACGGTGAAGGGATAGGGAGGGGAGATGATCGAGTGTGCGGGTTCCTGAAGGCGAGCTTGATTGGCAAGGAGTTCAATGAATTCGTCACGGGGCATGTTCCCCACGCCGAGGAGTTGGTCGCTGACGGAGAGTTCATGGAGAAAATGATCGAGGGAGGCGATGACGCTCGATGCACGCGCATTTTCTTTTCGATGTTCCGGAGATTCCAGGACGATGTTGGTGAGATTCGCATCTTCGCGGAGGAGTTTTCGCGTGAGATCGGCAAAGGATCCGAGAGATGCCTCGGAGGGCAGGTGTTCTGGAAGGGGTTCGGTGAGGAGTGTCGTCAAGAGTGGTGCAGAGGTCATTCCCGTGGGTCGTGGCAGGAGCATCTGATGGTCGTGATCCCACACGAGCTGAAAGGCGCTTGTGACCGAGGGAGTATTACCATCGACCACGACGGTTTCGACAGGGCGATCGCTCGCTGCTCCGAGTGCGGTATGAACGATAAAGCGAGCCTCATCATGCGGGGAGCGAAGCTTCATCACGCTTACGTTGGACGTCATCGCACGCGAGGCAGTACAGTGCTGATGTTCATCAATGAGCGGTGCGATATCTTCCATCGCACGTTTCAGCGAAGCGGCATAGAGGGTCTCGCCGTTCTCGGATCGAGGGAGTGTCACGACGATGCGAAGATGAGGGAGATGTTTTTTGAGGAGGGTCAGGAGTAGATACAAACCCGGTTCAATCTGAAAAAATTCATCAAGGCAAAGCGTTGTGAGGTTTTCGAGGAGAGGGACGTCCCCCCGTTCGATATGCTCTGCCGCTTGAAAGAAAAGAATCCCTTCGTCATGCAGGCAGCGTTTTTCAAGTTCGGATTCGTAACGTTCGTAGAGCGTGAGGAGATCAAACTCCTTGAGTGACCCCCGTGTTTCTAACATAGCCTGAAGGTCTTGTGGTCGAATGAGATTTCGCTTCAAGGTTGTGATCGTCGTTGCTGCTTCTCGAGCGACTCCCCACGAGATCCGCTCCGGATGAAAATACCGCAGGGACTGTTCCCGTAAAAGCCGTCGGCACAGAAGTGTTTGATGTTGCATCCCGACGACGGCACGATGTGGACGAGCCAAAAGTTGGACAAAATGTCGAAGCGAGACGAAACCGTGACCAAAGAGGGTGCGCGCAGCTTTCAGTTCGGTGGCGATGCGCTCGTGGGGAACAACACCCAAGGCTCGTCCTTCATCGATGTCTTTTCCCCATCGTTCGAGGATGGTCGTCGTTTTTCCAGCATTCGGTGGACCGCTGATGAGCAGCACAGACATGCGGCGATAGTGGCCAGCCAAGGTGGGGATGTCAAATGGGTTAGCCTTCGATGGGGTGTCCGTTGATCTCTGAAGGACGAAAGTGGAGCGCCTCGGCAAGATGGGGAGCGCTGATGGCTTCTGATCCCTCCAAGTCGGCAATCGTTCGAGCAACTTTCAGGACACGATGCACGGCACGAGCCGAGAGGAGGAGTTTTTCCGTCGCCTGTTCGAGGAGGGCGCTCGTGGAAGGTGTCAGCGTGCAGAAACGTTTGAGGTCGCGTGAACAGATGTGAGCGTTGCAGGAGGGAGAGTTGCCCAGGCGCTTTCGCTGACGTTCACGAGCGATCATGATGCGATCTCGGATGGCAGACGAGGATTCTTGCTTCGCATCGGACATCAGGGCGTGATGGGAGACCGGTTCGACCTCGAGGTGCAGATCGATGCGGTCAAGGATGGGTCCAGAAATCCTTCGTCGATAACTGTGAATTTGAGAAACGCTGCAAACGCACGGCCGTCGCGGGTGTCCGAGATAACCGCACGGACACGGATTCATCGCCGAGACCAACATGAAGCGCGCAGGGTAGGTGAGGCTCAGTCCCGAGCGCACGATCCGAATCATTCCGGACTCGAGGGGTTGACGCAGTTCTTCCAGGACGTGTCGGTGAAATTCACCGAGTTCGTCGAGAAAGAGGACGCCGTTGTGAGCGAGTGAAATTTCTCCAAGTCGCGGGGTTTGATTGCCGCCGCCGATGAGTCCCACATACGACGCCGAATGGTGGGGAGCGCGAAACGGGCGATTGTCGGTGATCGCATCTCCTTTACGCAGGAGCCCATGGAGGCTCAGCATTTTCATCGTCTCGAGCTTTTCGTCTGGCGTGAGTGGAGGAAGGATCGAGGGAAGCCGCTCCGCGAGCATCGTCTTGCCACTGCCTGGAGGTCCCACCATCAAGACGTGATGATTTCCCGCCGCCGCAATTTCAAGACCACGCTTGATCGTGGCCTGACCTCGGACTTCAGCGAAATCGAGCGGAGACGTTTTTGATGCTGGTCGTCGTGTCGGACGAGGCGAAGGTTTCGGATCGGCATGATTGATGAGGGCGACCGCATCGGCAAGAGTAGATATTCCGTAGACGCGGACATCGCTAACGAGTTGCGCTTCTTCGACGTTTTCCTGCGGCAGGATGATCCCGTCGAGCTGATGATCCCGCGCGCAGATGGACATGAGGAGAGCACCGGGAATCGGCAGGAGTTGACCGGTGAGCGAGAGTTCGCCGGCAAGGAGAAGGCGACGTCCCTTCGGCGGTGTGCAGACATCCCACGCGGTGAGCATGCCGATCGCAATCGCAAGGTCGAAATGGACACCACTTTTTTTCACGTGGCCGGGCGAAAGATTCACGATCGTGCGACGATTCAGAAGTTTGTAGCCGGAATTGCGGATGGCGGACGACACGCGGTCGCGGGCTTCTTTGACCGCGGTTTCGAGGAGTCCCACCATGCTCCAGCCGGGGAGCCCTTGCATCTGCACGTCGACTTCAACCTCGACGAGTTGCGTATCAATACCGACCATCGCACAGGCATAGACTTTCGCGAGCATGCCTTTCCCTAAAGCACACAGCGTGCCAAAATCACGCCTCGAAAAATCAGGGAGTTAGCGGAATCGTGAAACGAAAAGTGGATGATTTTCGTCAGAAGTGGAGCGTTTCGCTCCACTTCTCATTTTTTAGGCGGCTTTTTTCTCAATGCGTAAGGTAAGACCCAGGGCATCAAGAAGTGCCGAGAGACTGCGAATGCTGGGATTGCCGCTTTTGGAAAGCATGCGGTAAAAATTTTCGCGATTGAGTTTTGCCCGCTGGGAAACCGTTCCCATGCCGTGCGCCATAGCTACATTGCGAAGTGCCATCAGCAGGGCCTCAGGATAGTCGGTATCTTCCAGAGCGGCGTTGATGTAGGCAACTGCTTCTTGCGGATCACGGAGGACTTTCCATAAATAGTCTTCATAATAGGAGCCGCTCAGATGTTTTGTCTCAGACATTGTTTGCCTCCCGGTACGCCTGCCAGTATGTGCTCGCTTTTTTGAGGTCACTTTTTTGGCTACCTTTCTCGCCTCCGCAAAGGAGAAGCACGATCACTTCTCCTCTACGCGCAAAGTAAATCCGATACCCTGGACCGAAATGGATTCTCAACTCCATCAATCCATGACCGAGCGACCGACAATCTCCGAAATTTCCAAAACTCAATCGGTCAATTCGCACTTCAATAATGGTGCGAGCTTTTCGATCTTTCAAATCCTCGAGCCATTCAAAGAGTGGGCTTCTTCCTCGTGGATCCCTAAAATAATGAAGTTCCAGCACTGATCACCTCAAATGTAGCTTATAAACTACAATGCAGCAAGTGTGAATTTTGGCAGACATGCGCCATTCCTAAAGCACACAGCGTGCCAAATGCTCACCTCGAAAAATCAGGGAGTTAGCGAGCGTGGATTATGCGAAGTGCAGCGTTTTCGTCACGAGTGCAGCGTTTTTGTGCACTTTGGTGGTTCATATTGACCTTTTGGGGGGGATCGGCGAAAAGCGCGAGCTCATGACTCGAAACGTCATCATTATCGGTTCGGGGGCGGCGGGACTCACGGCCGGGATTTATGCCGCGCGTGCAAATCTCTCGCCACTCCTCTTTTCCGGGAGCCAGCCCGGTGGTCAGCTCACGATCACGTCAGATGTCGAAAATTATCCCGGATTTGCGGAAGCCATTTTGGGACCGACCCTCATGGAAGAGATGCGCAAGCAAGCGGCTCGCGTCGGGACCGAGATTATCGATGCGAACGTGAGCAAGGTGAATCTCAAGCAGCAGCCGTTCGTCGTTGAGGCCGATGGGAAACGCTACGAATCAAAAACGATCATCGTTGCGACCGGTGCCTCGGCACTTCTCTTGGGATTACCTTCAGAATCGAAGCTCATGGGGAAGGGCGTGTCGGCGTGTGCCACGTGCGATGGTTTCTTTTTCAAGAATCAAGAAGTCGCCGTGGTCGGTGGCGGTGATACGGCGATCGAAGAAGCAACGTTTCTCACCAAGTTTGCAACGAAGGTGACGGTCATTCATCGTCGCAACGAATTGCGCGCATCGAAGATTATGCAGCAACGTGCCCGCGACAATCCGAAAATTGCGTTCATCTGGGATACGGTCGTCGAGGATGTGCTGGGCGTCGATCAGGAACGTGTGACCGGCCTCAAGCTCAAAAATCTGAAGACAGGGAAGGTGACGGAGTTTCGCTGCGATGGCCTTTTCGTCGCGATTGGTCACAAGCCCAACACGGATCTCTTCACGGGGCAGCTTGCGATGAATGAACAGGGGTATCTGATTACGAAAAAATCGACGACGGAGACGAATGTCGCGGGTGTCTTCGCCTGCGGTGATTGTCAGGATCATGTGTATCGTCAAGCGGTCACGGCTGCTGGCACTGGCTGTATGGCCGCCATCGACGCGGAACGTTTTCTTCAACATCACAGTTCATGAACCATTCAGGAAATGGTGGCCTGTCTGCTCGGCACTCCTCGCGAGTGACTATAGAATTAGTCACTCGCTCTGAGTGCGCTCGCAGTAGTCACCATTTCCAGTGGAAAGTTTTAAAGTGGATATTCATGGGGGTGGCACTTGCAATTCCTTGTTTCGCCCACGCTGCAACATCTTATCCCGGTTTTGGTCCGATTGTTTCGCGCATCCAGCAGCCCGTGTATCTGACGAACCTCACCCTTACACCAACCGGTGCCACGACCCTCGAACGCGGTGAATTTCAAAGTGTCACACATTTTGCCTATTCCAATATTTTTGAGCGTGTAGTGAGTGGGACGACGAATCTCGATATGGACATGGAATTGATGCGGTTGGCCCTCGACCTTCGCTATGGCTGGCACGATCGTTTTGATATCGGTGTTGAAATTCCCTTTCTTCATTTTGATGGCGGATTTCTCGATGGCTTTATTGATGCGTATCATCGCGCGTTTGGTTTTCCGCGCGGCGGGCGCGAACGTGTTACGAGCGATCGCTTCCTGTATCACTTCGATGATAATGGCGTCACGCTCTTCGATCTTCCGTCCGAAACATTTGACGTCGGGGACGTAACGTTTCGCCTGAAACATCACTTTATCGATGAAGGACGGTTGATGCCGGCGATGGCCTGGTTTTTTGATTTCAAGATTCCGACGGGAGATGAAGGTCGCGGTCTTGGCAATGGACACTCCGATATGGGTTTGGGAGTTGCCCTCGAAAAATCCATCGGCCGCTTTCATGGGTATACGAATGTTGCAGCGCTCACACTCAGTGGAAGAGATGGATTGGAAGGTTATCAATATAATCAGCAATTCGTTTATGTCATCGCAGGTGAAATCACACTTTTGGAAAATCTCTCCGTGATTGCGCAGCTGAATGGTGGAACGCCGCTTTTGAAGGGGACCACGACGCACATATGGAATGGGGTTCCGCTCGATCTTGTGATTGGGTTCAAAGGCGAGGAGCGCGATTTTTTCGATCAACACGATCTTATCTGGCAAGTGGCGTTTGCGGAAGACGTAACGTCCCGCGGACCATCCGTCGACTTTACCGCGTATCTCTCGATCGGTGTTCGGTTGGATACGCTCGCGAAACGTTAGAACGGAACGTCGTCGGAACCGGCCTGATCAAATCCGGGATTCGTATCCGCAGACGCACCTCGCGATGTCACCGTGTCGCCGCTGCGTGGGCCCCCTAAAAATTGAACGCGCTGGGCAACGACTTCGGTTGTCGTGCGTTTATGGCCTTCCTTATCTTCCCACTGACGCGTCTGAAGACGACCTTCGATATAAGCCTGGCGACCTTTGGCAAGGTATTGCGCACAATTTTCCGCCTGTGGTCCCCACACAACGATACGATGCCATTCAGTTCGCTCTTGGGCTTGTCCGCCTTTGTCGCTCCAACGATCGGTCGTCGCGATCGAGAACGTGCACACCGTTTGCCCGCTCCCCGTGACGCGTTTTTCTGGATCCTGGCCGAGGTTCCCAATCAAAATCACTTTGTTGACGCTTGCCATAAGTGTTCTCCTTCCCGTTGGATAACGGTTATCGTTGAATGACGGCCAGTTTTGTTTCGAGTTGCGACGTTGCTGATTGCCACGATCCATACGCACGATCGCGTTTCCATCGCGGGACCAGTTCTTTCGCTCGGCTGAGCGCCCCTTGTGCTTCGTCGTATTTCCCGCGAGCCGTGAGGGTTTCGGAAAGTTGCAAATAGTTTTCGGGATAGTCAGGCGCGAGGCGCACAGCTTCACGAAGATAGTTTTCCGCTTTTTCAAGATCACGTCGAAGATCATTCGGATGAACGGTGGTCTGAGGAAGTTTCGTGAAGAGCTCACCCAAGGCGCGATGGGCACCGGCGTAATCATAGAGCGCATTGATGGCGATCACGCGTTCCAAATCTGCGGCCATGTGTTTGACGCCGGTTTGGTAACCGACGACACGTGCTTGATAATAGAGACCGGTATTGATCGCGCGGTAGTAGAAGCAGGCGGCCTCTTCGGGCGCACGTTCGAGGCATCGTTCTGCGTAGTGGATCCCCGTTTCGGCTTCGTCTTTCATCACGCCACGTTTTTCAGAAGCCTCCGCAGCAGCAGCGGCGTTTCGACTCGCGGTGATCAATTCCTGAACGTTCCACGAGAGACCTTGAGCTGTTGACGCCGTTTCGCGTGCAGTTGAACTGCATGCGATGAACAACCCGAGGGAGATGAAAAAGGGGATGCCGTGACGAATGAGCATGGGCGCCCCTAACATGCACTGTACTGCGG
>JACQMA010000165.1 GCA_016203825.1 Deltaproteobacteria bacterium
ATCGTGCGGTGCTCACCATTGTGACGAGTGAACAAACACTTCTCACCGACCTTGAGGGGGCAACGACGATCCTCGAAGTTCCCGCCCTCGAACTTCACTTCAAGACATCCATCGGTGACCGCAGTGTCGCCGACGGGGAATCGTATCCCATCCGAGGGATCACGACGACCACGAGCGACCTTGCCGTCCCCCTCTTCCTTCGCGTCCCCGATACGGCACCCTCCGTCATGCGGGTCACTGCCATTGCCATTGGTGGTGACGATGCCGAACACTTTCAATGGCTCAATACCGCCGAAGAAATAGCCCGCGTCCACTGCTCGATCGATGCGTCGTCTCATCTGCAGCCGGTGGATCTTTCTCCGCCGGGCTTCGACATGGCTCCCGGCGCTTCGACGATCGAAACGATGCCTTTCTTCGGATGTGTCAATTTTCATCGCGGCGATGATCAGGGCAAAAAAATCTACACCGCTGATCTGACCGTCACCGCTCAAGAACTCGATCCGGTCGGAAATCCCGCACGCAATCCGGATGGAAGTGTGAAGACCTCGAATCTTTCCATTCGACTTTTGGCCGCACTCAATCCGCTCGTCGGAAAATATGTTTTGCGCGTCACGCAAACGATGTCGACGCTCCTGAATCCCCAATTTCCATCGGTGGCGTCCGTGGCATCGCACCAGGAAATGGCGGCCGAAATTGAAGCAGGGCGAGCCAAAGAATCGGACATCCAAATTTTCACCGCGGCCCTTATTCTTGACCCCTTTGATGAGGAAACAATCACCGATGCGAGTGGCGAACACATTATGAGCACGCCGAGTGACGGCATGACCGCGGTCTTTCGCGCCCTGGATACCCACCCGATCAGCAATGCGTTCGAGGATCAGTTTCTGTACGATTACGCAAACCTCGTGTTTGATGGCTCTCGCCCTGAAGGAGAACGTGGGGTTTTCGAAGATTATCCGAACGTTCCCGAAACGGCCAAGGCCAACGGGTGGAGAATTTTCACGACAATTCTCTCCTACCCTGGTCCACTTGCTCCTCTTGAACAACGCCCGCTGCAGCCGTCCTATTGTGAAATTGTCAATCCTTGCAGCCAGGATGGATTCAAACAGTTCACTCCCGCAGGGGTTGAAGCGTCAGGGAGCAAGGGGGCATGCGCCTTTTTCTACGCGAGCGCGGGGCGCTATGACAGCCTCGCGTTTCACACCCCCACCGAGATGCCGGGTGGAGTCCACACCAATCTCTGCAACGTAGCCGATCAACCGCAACAACTCACCGACGCCAACATGGGTCGTTACACCGTCGACGGAAACATCACGGTGGAAGAAATTGGACTTCGTTTTTTTGGTCCTACGTTTGTTCACAACCCTTTCGGTCCCATTGGAAATGTCCCTCCCCTGGATGTTGTGTTTCACCTCGCGTTTACCTCAGGAACATTGAAGCCGCAAGGAAGTCCGAGTGACCCCAACGTCCTGCCCGACGAACGCATCGATACGGGAGAACAAATGTACAAAATCAACCTCGACGATCCCGCTCACGCAAACCCCGCAATCTGTTCGGGCAATACCGATAATCGTCACTTTGGCGGAAAAGTGGCAAGTAGCTGGCGTTATCTCGCCCCTCTGTTGTCCAAAGACGAAGACGGAAAAATTCCGGCCGGTTGTCCGGAAGATGGAAACGATTTCGATGGAGGTACGGCCTTTCTCCATGGACGCCCCATCGATCCCGATACACGTGTGGCGACCTTTGTCGCCGCATCGAACTTTGGTTCAAGTGATGATCTTACCTTTGCCTTCAAAGATGTCATGGTCTTCACAGCCATCAACGGATGGCTCTGCGACCCGAATGGTGACCCGGAACAATTCGAGGGTGCGCGTTGTTTTGATGCGAGCTTTAATGAACGTGATGCCATCGGCCAGATTTCGGCTGTGGAGGAAGAGTGACGGAACCGTGGAGCAAACGCCTGAGTTTCTCCTGTGACGGCGCCTTCGCCCGTTACATCGGGACCTCGATCTCACCGAGCGGTATTGGTCTCGGTGGCGGGTGTCGTATTGGGGTCAATGATTGGCTCGAAGATCGCTACACGCTTGGTTTTCATTTCGACCAAACGTGGAGCGACGCAAAACTTTTTCCTTCCTCGGGTGTTGAAGGTGGTTCAGACGCCCTCTCCCATAAAAGCTGGCAGCTTGAACTGGGCCATGAAAACATTAATGTCAAACACTCAGCATCGGGTAAACGACTTTCCTCGCTTTCAGACGGCACACGGCGATCCATCGGACGGGGGTCGACCACCAGTGGTGGAACAACCCGCGACTTTCGGGGTGAAAAACGCACCTCCCCGGAAGCTCGTGCCTCAACATGGGATTTTTCAACGCTCTCAATTATAAAACAAGGTCAATGGAACCCGTATAAGCGTCTTGCCCTCCGAGCCGGTCTCGCATTCAAACTTGGCACCCACTACGAACACGCTGGGAGTGAATTGAATCAAGTGGATATTGCTGCACTCCTTGTCGTCGACGTGAGTCTCGATGACGCTGTCGAAACCAACGTCACCGCTGAACAAGCACTCTCGGCCCCTGGCATCGTTACCGGTGCAGGTCTCAAAATCTTCGGAGTCACCCAAAGGGCGCTCACGCTCAAAACCCTCAGCCAACAACAAGAACCATTGAATGATTTCTTTGGAGCGGGAGTTGCCAATGATCCTGGTCGTCACGACCTACGAGCACTTCAAGGGATCCAGCGAAGACTTGGTGCCGCCGGCTCAAAAGAAGATCAGTATTTTTTCCTTTCATCGGGAAAGGGGTGGAATCTCATTCCGGCAGTACTTCAAGTTGGGGGCGCAACACTCGCCTTCGCCGATGGAAGTGACGCTGGGAAAACTGCTGGCGTCGCCGACCTCGTGGGACTTGGAGGCATGGCAACGTATTGGGCATTTGGTATCGCAACACCTACCGAACGATATCCCATGACGGACACCGTCAAGAAAAGGAAACTCCGGCATGCAGCCTATATCCGCTATGCCGAACCCGTGGCCCTCTTTGCGGCAGGTGCTCTTGCGGGAAATACAGCTGCCGGTCGAATCATCACGGCGGGTGCTGCAGAAGGAGCGGCAGGTGTCGCTGCAAATCCCGATCCTCTCGAGCGAGAGATAACCGAGCCCACCTTACTCTCCTATTCTCCTTTTGCCCCTTATTTCGGAACTGATGGTTCTGGCTCTCGTGGAGTCGTCTCCGCAACGAGTGATTTTGTCGATTCGCCCGTCTATTTTGAAACACGGCTCGCAAGTCACATCCTCTCCGTCATCAACATGGGCACTGTTGCAACGAACGCAACCCAAGACCCTCAAGATGAAGATGCGTTCGGTTCGACTGGACTCCCCACGGAGGTCGATGCGACGATGGGACTTAAAAAACGATGGTCGCGTGTTCGCCTCGCCGCGGGTCTCGATACCGCCGTCCTCGATGGTGCGGCATCAGCTGCTGCCGTCGGTCTCTCGGCCAACGCATCCTTCACGATTGCCCGTGATGTCCCCATTCTCGGAGACTTCTTTATTGGCGCAACCGCCGTTGGCCACTACCAGCTTCAAGGGAACGATTGGAACGTCGACATTATTCCGAGTATTGGCGGAAGTCAGTAGGGGCGCAGCATGCTGC
>JACQMA010000166.1 GCA_016203825.1 Deltaproteobacteria bacterium
GATGGAGAAGGAGCTTCGGTTTGCCGTTCGAGAAGGTGGGCGCACGGTGGGTGCTGGTGTAGTCGCGGAAATTGTGGAGTGAGCATGGCAACGACGACGTACGACAAGGGACAACGGATTCGCATTCGGCTCAAGGCCTTCGATCATCGCTTGCTCGATCAGTCAGCGCATGAAATCGTCGGCACGGTGCAGCGCACGGGATCGCGGCTTGCAGGACCGATTCCGCTCCCGACCAAGATCGAGCGCTACACGTTGCTTCGAAGTCCCCACGTTGATAAGCGCTCGCAGGAGCAATTTGAGATTCGGACGCACAAGCGCTTGATTGATATTTATGAACCGACGCAGCAAACCGTCGATGCCCTCATGAAATTGGAGCTCGCTGCTGGTGTCGATGTCGAAATTAAAATGATGTAAGGAGAAGAGGATGTTTGGATTGCTCGGAAAAAAGAAGGGGATGACTCAGGTCTACGACGCCAATGGGAATGTAGTTCCCGTGACGGTGGTCGAGCTCGGTCCGTGTGTGGTCATCACGAAGCGAACGAAAAAGCGCGATGGTTATGATGCGCTTCAACTTGGGTTTCTGCCCAAGAAGGAATCACGCACACGAAAACCGCAGCTTGGGCTTTTCAAGAAGCGCGGTCTGACTCCTTTTCAGGTCCTTCAGGAATTTCGAACGCAGGGAGCAGTTGACATTGCAGAAGGGGCAACACTGACGGCGAGTCTTTTTCAGGTTGGGGATGTTGTGGCTGTAGCCGGAACAACCAAGGGCCGTGGCTTTCAGGGTGCTATCAAACGTCACGGAAAACATGGTGGTCCCGCTTCTCACGGTTCTGATTTTCACCGTCGTCCCGGTTCGATTGGTATGCGTACCCAGCCAGGTCGCGTCATTCCCGGGATGCGGATGCCGGGTCATATGGGTGTCGATCGGGTGACGATTCGGAATCTCAAAGTGGTTGCGGTGCGACCCGAGGATCATGCGGTTTTGATTCAGGGTGCGATCCCGGGGAGTCGTGAAGGGATCGTGGAAGTCCTTGCTGCTGACCCCGCATTTACGAAGCGCTTAACGGAAAAGGCTCCGGTGTCAGAGGAAGCCACACAAGAAGTGAAGGAGTAATAAAGTGAAACAACCCGTTGTGAACATGAAGAATGCGAAGGTTGGAGAAATTGAACTTTCTCCTTCTGTTTTTGGTGAGAAGCCGAACATGGCGCTCCTCTATGAGGCGGTCAAAATGCAGTTGACCAATCGCCGTTTGGGGACGTCGTCGACGCTGAATTGCGGTCGTGTGAACGGAAGCACCAAAAAAATCTACAAGCAGAAGGGCACGGGGCGCGCGCGTCACGGTTCACTCAAGCACAATATCTTTGTCGGTGGTGGTGTTGCTTTTGGTCCAACGCCTCGTGACTATCGATACGACATTCCACGCAAGGCGAAGCTGGGTGCGTTGCGTTCAGCGTTGGCGCAGAAGCAAGTCGAAGGGAAGATGGTCGTGATCGATCGCTGGGAGCTTGCCGAAATCAAAACGAAGCAAGTCGTCGAGACGCTTCGGATGTTGGGTGCCGAGAATGCATTGCTGGTGGTCGATGCCGTTGATGAAAAGCTTTCCCTTTCGGTTCGTAACCTTCCGAAAGTGCGGGTGGTGAGCAGTCAGGATCTTTCGGTTTTGGATCTCTTGACGCATGATCGTTTGGTGGTCACGCGTGAGGCGATTCAAAAATTAGAACAGCGGGTGAGCGTATGAACCCTTACGACGTCATTCAACGGCCGCTCATTACGGAAAAGAGCGTGGCGCAACAGGCGACGAACACGATAGCCTTTCGAGTTGCGGTCAAGGAGACGAAGACGGACATCCGCCAAGCGGTTGAGTCCTTGTTTAAGGTCAAAGTAGCCGAGGTGAGAACGATGCAGGTGGATGGAAAATATCGAAAAGTGGGTCGGTCTACGGGATACCGTGCCGATTGGAAAAAGGCTTTGGTCACGTTGCGCGAAGGGGAGCGCTTAGAGC
>JACQMA010000164.1 GCA_016203825.1 Deltaproteobacteria bacterium
ATAATATTTTCCATCGGCATAGACGCCCAAATTCGGATCCACCTTTTGTGCCGTCCCTGTTTTTCCGGCGACCGGATATTCCGGACTCGCCGCAAGGGTCCCGGTCCCCTCTTCCTTCACGACTGCCTCCAGGAGATGGGTCATCAAACGTGCCGTCTCTGGTTTCAGAGGACGGGACAATACCTGCCGCTCAAAGACCTTCACCTCGTCACCATTCACATCCACCGCGCGCTTCACGAGTCCCGGTCGCAAGAGTTCTCCGCCATTCGCCATGCTCACAAACGCCATCGTCATCTGTAACGGTGTGGCACTGATCCCCTGACCGAAGGCAACCGTCGCCTGTGTCAACTCCGACCAAGCAGCCTTCCGTGGGAGAATGCCAGCCGCCTCTCCGGGGAGTTCGATGCCGAGCGAATGACCAAAACCAAAACGCGCCATCGTCGCCTGGAGTTCCTGTCGAGAAAATGTTCGGGCGATCTTGGCGGCACCAATGTTGCTCGACACCTTCACAATATCGGCGACCGACAACTTCCCGTGCGAGTGCGTATCGTGAATCACCTCCGACCCGATGCGCATTTCACCACGTTCACAATCAAAGACCTGTTCCGGCGTCACACGGAGGTCGTCGAGGGCCGCAGCAACAATCATAGCCTTGAGCGTCGAACCCGGTTCAAAGCTGTCCGTGACCGCACGGTTCTTCCAGGTACTCGGATCAAAATCAGCGTAATGATTCGGATCGAAACGGGGGGTGCTTGCCATCGCCAAAATCGCTCCCGTCATCGGATCAACGGCAACAACCACGCCACCCCGTGCAAACGCAGATTTGACGCCACTTTCCAGCTCGTCCTCGGCGATATACTGGAGGGTTTGATCAATCGTCAACTGAATATGGGCAAGCCGTCGTTCGTTCTCAACGTCGGTCGGCGAGAGGTAGAGGTGGCCGCGTGCATCCCGCGCATAACGTCCCGGAGTCGATCGGGAAATCAGGAGGTCATCATAGACGAGCTCCATGCCTGCTAGCCCCTCGGCATCGAGACCCACCGCCCCTAAAATGGTCGAAGCGAGCTTACCATTCGGATAGGCGCGCTTACTCTCGTGCATCGTGAAGACACCGGGCAGATTCAACGCCTTCACTATTCGCGCCTCATCGGAAGTCAGTCGACGCTTGATCCATTCAAACTTTCGCTTTGAACGAAGCCTCTCTTCAAGACGCGGGCGCTGAAGCTTGAGGATACGAGCAAGTTTCGTCGCGGTATCACTCGGATTCGTGATTGCGCGAGGGTTGGCGTAGAGCGACTCCACCTGAATGTTAATGGCGAGTTCGCGGCCGACGGCATCGAGAATTTTTCCGCGTCGCGTACTCTCGCGCACAGCCGTGCGGTACTGCCGCAATGCAACTTTTTCGAGCTTGGCGTTGGGGGCCAGGTGAAAGACAAGCGCCCGACACAAGAGTATTCCAAAACCGATCGCAAACAGGGCCGCAACGGTTGCAATGCGCGTTCGCATGCCCCGCCCCTGTGTTTCACTTGGCGGCATCATAGATGATTTCCTCTCCACGCGGGAGACGCATACCGAATCGCTCCGCTGCCACTCGCAGTAAGCGATCGGGCGATTTGAGTCGGCCGATCTCTACTTCCAGGCTCGCTTTTTGTTCGAGGAGCTCCGCAACATCACGGTGCAGGCGCGTCACTTCATACCCGAGCCGCAACACTTCGATCCGTGTCCACACCACAGCCATCAGGACCGCCCCCACCGCCGAGAGGATGACGACCACCCGACGAATACGGCGATTGCGAATAGCGACCGACTTCGTGGCAATATGCTGACGTTCCACCGAGTCGGCATTCGTGAGGGTTCGCACAAGGGTACTCATCGAACATCACCTCTTTCGAGCACACGAAGTTTCGCACTGCGCGCTCGTGGATTCTCCACAACCTCTTCATCGCTTGGCCGAACAACCCTGCGAACAGGGAGTTGAAACCCGCAACGATCAAGGGAGCGAAAGCATCGCTTCACCAAACGATCTTCGAGGGAATGATAACTGATCACCACCATGTGCCCACGAGGACGAAGAAGTTTTGGAGCTGTTTCAAGGAGTGCCGCAAGCTCGCCGAGTTCATCATTGAGAAAAATACGAAGCGCTTGAAAAACACGAGTGGCGGGATGAATCCGTTGGCGTCGATGTGTCGCCTGTCCCACCGCAGAGGCAACTTCGTGGGCAAGATCCGTCGTTGTCTCAAATGGTTTCAAACCACGTCGGCGAACAAGATGGCGCGCAATCCTACGCGAGGAGCGTTCTTCGCCGAGCTGCCAGAAGACATCGGCCATTTCTTCCTCTGTGGCACTCGCTAACCATTCGGCCGCCGTCATGCCGTGATGCTGATCCATGCGCATGTCGAGCGGGGCGTCCAAACGAAAACTCATACCGCGCGCTCCACGATCGAGCTGTAAACTCGAAACGCCTAAGTCGGCGAAGATACCATCAACGTACTCCCAACCAGCCTGCTGCAAAAGTTGTGGAAGTTCACGAAAGGTTCCATGCACCAACCGGACTCGTTTTCCAAAGGGTGCCAACCGCTCACGAGCAACGCTCAACGCTTCTTCATCGCGATCGATACCCAAGAGTTCGAGTGTCATGTCCGCTTGAAGCAGGGCTTCCGCATGTCCACCCAATCCCACCGTGACATCGACGATGCACGTGTCCCTCTGAGAAACGAGAAACGAAGTAACCTCTTTGAGTAAAACAGGAGTGTGTGCGATTTCGCGCTGGCCTGACTGCTCGACCCTCTGCGCGCCGCGCGTGCCGACCTTGAGCCTCGCCCGTCGCTTCGACTCCGGGCGGGCTCGTGCCTCCGGCAGCGGCACGACTGCGGTGCTCGAGGGAATCTCGCAGCGGCCAGCACTCAGAAACAATTCACTGTAATGCACCACTCGGCTCCTCCGCAAGAAATGCAAGCAGCGCCTCTTCGACCGAAGGATACAATTCCTCTTCGAGCCCCATCGCACAGAGAATCTGGCGAATGTACTCACTTGCATTCGCCATCTTGAGATCGCCGCCGTCGCACTGAAACGCAATAATCCGCTCGGCGATCCGCCGCACGAGTCGATAGTCGAGGTGTTTCAATTCACCCATATTCAAAACGATGTTGAGTTGCTGATGACGCGAGAGGTGTCCCAGGAGGTCTTCGAGGTGATGCATATTCCGTCGTGAGAGTTCACCATCCGCGTCGATGACCGAGATATCTTGAATTTGGTGAAGTTTAAACATTACAATCCTAACTCGGCGAGTTTCTGACCCAAGGACTCAAGGCGTTGTTGCGAACTGTTGAAGACAACGTCCCATCGCTCGACGGACCAAAACTCGATGCGCTTCGTCATCCCAACGACCATCACTTCGCGCTGCATCGCCGCATATTCGCGAAGCTCCGCGGGGATCAGAATGCGCCCTTGGCCGTCAAGTGGACACTCAACCGCCGCTGAAATAAAAACGCGCTGCAGAGCTTTGACCTCGTCCAAAAATTGCGGGAGGGCCGCGACCTTTCGTTCGAGCTCTTGCCATTCACTGACGGGATAGGCC
>JACQMA010000168.1 GCA_016203825.1 Deltaproteobacteria bacterium
CTGCCTGGGCCGTCGACGTCGCAATCATGATGGGACCGCCGAGGACTTTGTACGAAAGGTCGAGCGTCACGAGCCTCCGGACGATGTCAAACGTGAGTGCGGTCAGCCGCCCGACTTCTTTCCAGCCTTCAACCAAGGCGTCGATCGGTCCGTAACGTTTCTTGATCATCGGAACGCTGCGCTCGATATCCTTCCGAATGCCGATCAACCATCGTTTCGCTTCTTGGTCGTACGAAGGTGTCAGGGAAACGGTGAGCAGGTCAGCTCCCCTTGCCACGGTCAACTCAACGGATTTTCCCTCGGACGTATTTATTTTTTCGGCGAGGTCATTCCAGTCGCTGATCGGAGAACCATTATACGCCGTTACCCGATCTCCTGACTGGAGACCGGCCTTCGCTGCGGGGCTCATCGCCGTGACGTCATCGATGACAGGCTCTCGTCCCAAAAAGAGCGACGGTTCAATCCCAATGACACTCCGCTTCGATTCCGTAAGCTCTTCGCTCAGTACTTCTCCCTTCATGACTGTGCCGTTGCGCTCCCACTCGACGGATAATTTTTTCCCAGGTGCGAGGATGATCGTGTTGAGGGTTTGTTCCCACGTTTCCATCCCTTCACCATCGATGGAGAGAAGGCGATCGCCCTTCTGCAGTCCAGCACGCGTTGCCGATGTCTCGGGATGCACGTCGATGACGACGGGGGGCTCGAAGAGATACGCCGGCATGGTTCGACCGATCATATACACGGCGGGCATGAGGAGCAGGCACAACACCAGGTTCATCACCGGCCCGCAGAGAATAACGGCCGCGCGTCGACGTACCGACTGACCCGCAAAAGAATCCGACGCGGGAGGGGTTTTGTCATCTTCTTCCTCGCCCTTCATTTTGACATAGCCACCGAGCGGAATGAGCGAGAGGCGATAATCCGTCCCTCCCTTCTTCATGCCGAAGAGGCGTGGACCAAAACCCACGGAGAATTCCTCCACTCCAATGCCACACCATTTCGCCACGAGAAAATGGCCAAGTTCATGCACAATAATAAGGACGCCAAGGGTGATGAGAAATGCGAGGATCGTCATGATGTGTATTCTCCACAGAGGTGTCGGCCGCGCGCACGCGCCCAGGTATCAACTTCTAAAACATCTTCGATGGATGTGAGCGGATGAGCGTCATGCTCTTCCATCACCTGCGCCACGAGACGCGGAATGTCGACAAAACGAAGATGCTGATTGAGAAAGGCATGGACCGCAATTTCATTGGCCGCATTCAAAACTGCCGGGAGGCTTCCGCCTCGTTTCAAAGCTTGATACGCGAGCTTCAGTGAAGGAAAACGTTCGTGATCAACCGGTTCAAAGGTGAGTGATTTGAGTTTCAGCAGGTCAAGCTGTTCCATGCCCGATTCAACACGTTCCGGGTACGACAGGGCATACGCAATGGGACCGCGCATATCCGGCACGCCCATTTGCGCAACGACGCACCCGTCACAGTATTCAACCATTGAATGAATGATACTCTGCGGGTGCACCACCACATCGATCTGCGCCGGGGCAACACCAAAAAGCCAGTGGGCCTCAATGACCTCAAGGCCCTTATTCATGAGCGTCGCCGAATCGACCGTGATCTTCTGTCCCATCGACCAGTTGGGATGATGCAGGGCCTCGTCGATCGTGACGGTCGCCAGTTCATCCATGCTCTTCAAGCGGAAAGGACCGCCGGACGCCGTGATTATGAGTCGCTTCACATCAAGGCGCCGATGACCCGCAAGTGACTGGTGAATCGCCGAATGTTCGCTGTCGATCGGAATGATCTCGACCCGATGACGCGTGGCGAGTTCCGTGATGACACTGCCCGCAGCCACGAGCGTTTCCTTGTTCGCAAGCGCAATCGTCTTCCCGGCCTCGATTGCCGCCGCCGTGGGTACGAGTCCCGCGGCACCGACGATGGCCGAGACAACGAGGTGCGCCTCGGAAAATGTTGCCACCGCACGGACACCGGCATCACCCCAGACGATGTCGACCGGTTCAGACAGCAGAGCGCGAAGTTGCTTCGCCCCTTCTTCCGTGCCGACGGACACAAGTCGAGGACGAAGCAGGCGAACCTGTTCGGCCACAAGGTCGATATGGTTGCCTGCGGCACTGGCCACAATTTCAAATCGATCGGGATGTCGTCGCGCGACATCAATCGTCCTTCGACCGATAGAACCGGTACTTCCAAGAATGGCGATGCGTTTTACCATCCGAGGATGAACCTCGCATAGAGATAGACAAAGGGACTCGTGAGGATCAGCGAATCGATGCGATCGAGAATGCCACCATGGCCCGGGATCAAATGACTCGAATCCTTGACGCCAACAGAACGCTTGATCATTGATTCAATAAGGTCACCGAACGGCGCCACGAGCCACACGAGGAACCCAAGACCCAGAACATGCCACCAGGGAAAGGCGTCGCGAAAGAAAAATACCCACACAACAGCAGTACCGACGAGACTCCCCACGAGCGCCCCCCAAAAACCTTCCCATGTCTTCTTGGGACTGACCTTCGGGGCAAGGAGTCGGTTTCCCCACAATCTCCCCACCACGAGTCCCATGGTATCCGTGAGACACGCCGGAACGAGCATCATCAGAACCCACCCTCGCCCCTCGCCCAATTCGCGCAACCACGCGAGGAGCGCGGGAGCAACACCGAGGTAGAGAAGCGCAAACGAGGCCGCACCGATGCGTCCCATGACGCCCGTGAGCTCGGGAGTTTGCTTCATGAAAACAAGGGCGAGAAAAAAAAGAACGACCGCGAGTGCTACGGGAATGAATTCTGGCGCAACACTTCCCCAGAGCATGATCAAAGCAACCACCATACCGCTGGCGATCGTTGCCCATCGCTCGAGAAGATCAGGAAAAAAAAGTTCCGAAAATTCACGAAGACTCAAAAAGGTCACCACGAAGACAAGGTATTGAAATCCTTCCACGGGGAGAAACCATGTGGCGCAAAAAGTAAGGACGGCGGCGATCAGCGCAACGATCACACGAGTCATACAGCCTTCTTTCGCTGGAGTTGTTGGCTCGTCATGCCAAAGCGTCGTTCGCGACGCGCATACGCATCGAGCGCCTTCACAAATTCTTCTTCATGAAAATCGGGCCACAAGGTTTTGGTAAAGTAGAGTTCCGTATACGCGAGCTGCCAGAGGAGAAAGTTGCTGATCCGATATTCCCCGCTCGTACGAATCAGGAGGTCGGGATCGGGGATGCCACGCGTATCGAGGGCTTCGGACAAGATTTCGGGGGTCACCTTGTGAACACCCTGCCCGATGAGCGTCTCAACGGCACTGCAGATTTCCTGCCGAGCGCCATACGAGAGGGCCAGAATCAGGGTCATCCCCTTCCCGTCACGCGTCGCCTCGGTTGTTCGCCGAATCTCATCCTGAACGTCGTCCGGAAAGCGATCGGTGTTGCCTATGGCGCGAAAACGAATTCCTTCACGCATCATTTTGGGACACTTCTCGCGAAGAAATTGTTTCAAGAATGCAATGAGGGCGATGACTTCTTCCTGTGGACGATTCCAATTTTCTTCTGAAAAAGCATACAGCGTAAGATATCGAATTCCACGTTCGCGACTCGCCGTGATGATCTCTTCGCTGACCTCAACCCCTTTGCGGTGGCCTTCAATGCGCGGCAATCGGTGGGACTCCGCCCACCGGCCATTACCGTCCATGATGATGGCAACGTGGGTGGGGAGTGGACTCATACTGCCAGGATATCTTTTTCCTTGTGGACCACGGCATCATCGATTTTGGCGATATACTCATCGGTGAGTTTTTGCATCCGCTCGAGGTTCGCGCGCTCTTCGTCTTCCGTGAGCCCGCCTTCTTTCTTCAAGGCCTTGAGCTCTTCATTTGCATCACGGCGAATATTCCGAAGTGAGACACGCGTTTCTTCCGCCTGCTTTTTCATGACCTTGACGAGCTCTTTGCGGCGCTC
>JACQMA010000173.1 GCA_016203825.1 Deltaproteobacteria bacterium
GCGTGCGAAACATTATTCCCAAAAAACGTTCCCTTATGACATAAAGCACAAACACTCGGCATGATGATCCTCCTTGGACGTCGGAAAAGCCGGGCGGCCCTACCATGGGGGAAAACGGGATGCAAGCGGATTCCAGGCGACATCGCCACGGGAAAAAGGGAGAAGACGGTGCCGCCACGTACCTGGCGAAGCAAGGATGGACCGTTATTGATCGCAATGCCCGCTTTCCCGTGGGCGAGATTGATCTGGTTGCAACACGGGGAAAAGAACTCTGGTTTTTTGAAGTGAAGACGCGCGGGCCCGAATCGCTGATCCCCGCTCGAGAGGCTCTTCAGCCACGGCAGCTCAAACGTCTGCGAAGGGCGGCGGAATGGTATATCGTGCACAAGGGGCCTGCATGGGAAGAATATCCGGTGTCCTTTGGGTTTCTCGCCGTTGAGCTCGATGCGAGCGGAAGTATTGATGAGATCGAACTGATCGAAGAGACGCTATGAATCATATCCTGGAACCAATTCTCGCAAACGCCCGAAGACTTCAAGCGGCTCCTTGCCTTCATTATAAGAAGGGGGGTCAGTGGCAGGTCATGAGCTGGAAAAAAATGGAAGCAACCGTGATGAACTGGGCCTGCGGCCTCATCGCCTTGGGGTTGAAACCAGGTGATCGCGTCGCCATCCTTTCTCCCACCCGCATGGAGTGGGTGCTGGCCGATCTCGCCATTTTTGCCGCCGGTGGTATTGTCGTTCCGATCTATCCGACCCTCACGCAGGAACAGGCCGAATATATTCTTGCCGATGCCGATGTGCATGTTGCTTTTCTCTCGGAGCCTCATGAGCTTTCGTCGCCTCACCTGATTTCGTTCGATATGACGATGTCGCGTGGACGTTTTTTGAGTCTGGATGATCTTGTGGCGCGAGGACGTTCGGTTTCGCGCGATTGTGTTGAAGCTGCCTTCCGATCACTCACACCGCAGACGGTCGCAACGTATGTCTATACGAGCGGGACCACGGGCCGGCAGAAGGGGGCAATCCTCACGCAGGGAAATATCGTCGCCGAAATCCAGGCCGCCCTCGAGATCTTTTGTCTTCGTCCCGATGAAATTGGTTTGGTCAGCTTGCCGCTTGCCCATGTCCTCGGTCGAATGGGGGCGCTCTATCAGTTGGCGCAGGGCTGTCAGAGTGCCTTTGCGGAAAGTATGGAAAAACTCGCCGAGAATTATCGCGATGTACGTCCGCACCTGACGATCGGTGTCCCCCGCATGTTGGAAAAACTCTACGAACGCGTCCTCGAAACGGTTCGTCGATCCCCTTCGTGGAAGCGTCGACTGTTCGCCTGGGGGAGAGGAGTCCTCGATCAAGCCTTTGAAGTTCGTCGTCATCATCGAAACATTTCCCTGTTTCTCCAATTCAAGGCGAAGGTCGCGGATGTCGTGATTGCTCGACCGCTCCGGAAACGACTTGGGGGACGGTTGCGTATTTTTGTCAGCGGTGGGGCGCCGCTTTCAAAGGAGGTTGCCCGATTCCTCATCTCGTTTGGGGTGACCGTCCTCGAAGGCTATGGACTGACCGAAACCTTTGCAGCCGTGGCGGTGAATCGGCCTGATGACTTTCATGTGGGGACCGTGGGAAAGGCGCTTTCCGGGGTCCAGATTAAGATTGCGCCTGACGGTGAAATCTTGGTGAAGGGTGGGATGGTTTTTCAGGGTTATGTGAATCTTCCGGAGGAAACGAGCGCTGCATTTGAAGAGGAGGGATGGCTCAAAACTGGCGATATCGGTGAGTATTCGAAAGACGGATTTTTACGGATCACCGACCGCAAGAAAGATCTGATCGCCACCGCGGGCGGGAAAAAGATTGCCCCGCAGCCAATCGAAGCCCTCCTGACCCGAAGCATGTACATCGATCAGGCGATGCTCGAAGGGGACCGCAAACCGTATCTCGTTGCCCTGCTGACCATCAATATCCCGGCCGTTGAGGCCTATGGAAAACAGCAGGGGTATGAGACGGGGGGAGCATTGGCGAAGCAAGAGTGGGTCCGCAGCCTCATTGCGGCCGACATCGAACGCGTGAATGCCCAGGTAGCGCAATTTGAAAGCATCAAACGTTTTGCCATTCTTCCCACGGCGCTGACCGTTGAAGCGGAGGAACTCACGCCGACCCTCAAAGTCCGCCGCCGCGCCGTGGCCGAGAAATACCGTGATGTCATCGAACAGCTTTACGCCGCATCATAAAGCGTGTGGAATATGTATTGACACTACAGCTTCGGCGTATAGCTTGATCGGATCTGCCCTCGGCAGTATACGGAGGCTTTATGTATCCAGGTGGAAATGGACAGCGATGTAATCCAGCTTATTCCCGCGAAGCTCGAGTTGACCTCAATGGTGATGGCTTCCAGGATACTGTTGTCACATGTGATTCCAAGGAACTGCAGTATATTGCCCCCAGCTCCACAGATTGCAATAAACCCGTAAACGGCACTTATACTCAGGCTTTTACTCAACAGGCGGCCCTGCGGTTTCGTTCAAAGCTTGTTCCATTGGCTCATTATCCAGGTCCCACACGTATTCACTGTGTTCTTCCAGGAAACCATGAAGAAGAAGAAACGACCCGTTTTGGTTTTGGTTGGAATACGAATCACCCACTTGCCAATCAACCACTCGTCAAAAGTTATGTATCCCGAGATCTTTCCTTTGGCATTGGTGATATTGTGAGTTTAAGC
>JACQMA010000180.1 GCA_016203825.1 Deltaproteobacteria bacterium
AATTTTCCTTTGAGCTGGACCGTCGTCGTTTCCTCGGAACGATGAAAACCCTTGGCGATCCCAAAATCGGTGATTTTGACCTCGCCATTCCATGAAATCAGGATGTTCGCGGGCGACAGGTCACGGTGAATGAGGTGCAGCGGGCGGCCATCGGGGCCTGAGCTTCGATGAACAAAATCGAGACCCTGGAGAAGTTGGGCAATGATATGGAGAAGAAATCGTCGTGGAAGTTCGAGCTCTCCGCGCATGAGGTGAAGAAAAAGTCGACGGAGGTCAATGCCGTCGACATATTCCATGGAAATGAAAAACTGCTCTTCGCATTTCCCCAATTCAAAGACCTGAACGATGTTTTGATGTTGAAGGTAGGTGAGGACTCGCGCTTCATCCAGAAACATCGATGTCAGATGGGTGTCCGCCGCATGCGACGGAAGGACGCGCTTGATGGCCACAGTCTTGGAAAACCCACCCTCACCTTCATAGCGAGCGCGATAAATCTCCCCCATGCCACCCGCGGCAAGTCGTTGAAGAAGGGTATAGCGACCAAAGCGATAGGGAAGCTGCATCATCGATGCAGAAGAGCAAAGGGCGTGCCACTCATCATGCCATCTTGAATGTTATCAGGATGTTTCTGAGGACGATAAAAATGGCCTGTCTGAAATTCGGAACAGAACGTACGAAAGGACGAACAACCTCAAGGGAGATCAATCTTATTTAAATTTGACCAAGGTCGCGTCGAGGTCGTCGCCGGTCGTCTGACCACCAACGAAAACCTTTCCTCCGGTGTAAACCATGGCATGGCCCTCATCAGCATTACTCGAACGATCATAGGTCACGCATCCATCTGTTCCAAAAGTTGTGTCAAGAGAGGCCGTTGTGGACTGCAAACGACACAGAACCATGTCGGAGATAGTGCCCTGATAACCAACAATAAGTGGGCGGTCATTGCTGTCAATGGTCATGGCCCACACCTCATCATTTCCCCCACTCCGATCGAGCTCTAAAACTCCATAGCCCGTGTCGGTCGTACAGGCTTCGCTGATCTTGAAGATCCTAAAGTCACGGTCTCCCCCATCTCCCACGGTATAGCCGCCCACAAAGGCATCGTCATTACTGTCAATGGCGATGGCAAGGGCTTTATCCTCCACTTCGTCAGCCCCGATGGGGTAGAATCCGTCACCATCGCAGGAGGTATCGTCCGCATAGACCTCTGTATCGTCTGGAACGGCACGGGCGATAAATGCATCAAAGAGATCGACGGGATCCCCGCAGGAAGCCGCAAGATACCCTGCGTACCAGAGGCGACCCTGCGAATCGAGCTTGGCGGCGGTTGTGGCATCGTTCCCACATTCGGCCGTGGGGACGTTTCCAGAACTTGCTGAACTCTCCGCCCCCGAAGCCGTGACCCCCACAATGGCATAATCAAACCCTCCCCCAGCATCGAGACTCCTGCCCTGGCAGATGATATTACCATCACCATCGACGACAATGGCAAAACAATCGTCATCACCGTTTCCCCCGCCGAGATTAGCCCGAGTGAAAAGACCATCGCCACTGAAACTCGCAACGGGACTTCCGGAGGAATCATATTCCCATATCGCCATGTCGGTATTGCCTGCGGCATTGGTCACATAGCCGCCGACGAAAATATTTTCATTATCGTCAATGTCGATACCGAAACCGCCGTCGTCCCCAAAACCCCCGTCATAGGTTACCAAACCATCCCCACCGCCGAAATCTGTACAGGCGCTCCCGTCTGATTGCATCCGGCACACCAGCACCATGTCATAATTGGCACCCGCGCCAAACGATGTCCCCGTCATGTAAACCTTGGTTGAACTCACCCCAAGAGCATCAAAGACATCAGCGAAGTTTCCCCCACTCATATTATCAAACACAAGGGCACCATCGACGAGAGATGCCAAGGCGTCGGAGGGGGTGGAGAAAGACTCTTTCTCTCCGAGCATGTCTGGGGTTGCACAGGCTTCATCGGAGAGATCACCCGACCCAGTCGCATTGACTGCGACGACCCCACAACAATACTGGGTCCCATTGGTGAGAGAGGACAATGTATACGGGCTGGTGATACTCGTCTGCGCTGTGGTGGCGTTTGCCGTCGTCACCCCCGTTCCCACCTTGCAGTAGAGATTGTAGGATGTCGCATCACTGACCGCATCAAAGGTCACGATGATTTCTCCACCACCTGTATTCGTTTCCACACCCGTCGTCTTCCCCGGTGCGCTGAGGGAACCATCGCTACTAACAGTATCGAGGCCCGCGTATGCACATCCGATCGCAAGACCCGCTGCAGAGACGATGCATGGGAACCATTTTCGCATCTCTTCCCCCGTTTCCAACGTAGTGAGTGAGCAAATACCGTGCCAGTCAATGATACTTTGGAAATCAATTTTTAACAATATATTTCAACAGGTTGTAGCATTTTCAATTTTTTCAAAAATCAAAAGAGGGTGAAATGATACTGGTTTTGTCAAAAAAATTGAAAATCGATACCCGCCCTTGCAGACCATCGCGGGACTCGTTGATTTTTATGCAGGTTTGAGTCATTTTGATTCTTCCATGGACGAAAACGAAAAAAGTCGCCGGCGTCTTTCGGCCATCATGTTTACTGACATCAAGGGTTTCACGTCGATGATGGAGAAGGACGAGACGACGGCCGTTCAACTCATTAAGGCCCATCGCGAAATTGTTCGCCGTAACATTTCTGCTTTTGGCGGTGAAGAGCGCGAAACCATCGGTGACGCCTTTCTCGTCATCTTCGACAGTTCCGTCCATGCGGTGCAATGCGCCATCGCCATGCAGCAAGAACTCTCGCAGTTTAATCGCGACCGCGCCGGTGACAAGCAAGTGTGGATGCGTATCGGGCTTCATTTGGGCGACATTATTATTGAAGAGGGATCTGTCTATGGCGAGGGAGTGAATCTTGCCGCACGCGTTCAGCAGATGGCCCACTCCGGTGGTATCTGCATCACGCAACAGATTTTTGACCAGGTCCGCCACCGACTCAACATTCAGGTGAAGGAATTAAGTGTTCGCGAACTCAAGAATGTCACGGATGTTCCTCATCTCTACCGCATCATTTTTGAAACAACCGCACCTCCTGCCCCAGAAACACTGCGAGATAAAGTGGACCATTTTTTCGCATTGAAATCCGTCAAGTTTGGCCTTCTCCCCTTGCTTGCCCTTGCCCTCACGGCTGCCATCTATTCGACGTTCTTTGCGACACATACCATCTATGCCACCTCGGTTGCCTACCGGTTTCATATTCCCCAACCCATTGGACGAGTGAGCGCCGGAGTTGCGAAGCAGGCCCATCGCATCTACATCTTTTCAAAACGCCGCGGTCGCGTCGTACGCTTGGAACGTGTGGAGCGACTGGGCATGACGCCAGAAGAGGCAGAGCAGCCCTGGAATGTACAAATAGGAAAAAAGGAAGCGCGAGACTTTCCCCTTCGTGTGTATCGCTACCATCGTGACGGCAGCCTTGAAGAGGAAGATGTTTTTGATCGATACGGGATGCTTCAGTTTAAGCTCCTCTTTCAAGACGGAGGCAAAATCATCGTCGCCCATGACACCCGTGATTTTGTCAAAACCTTCGAAAATCAAATTGCGGGTTTCAGTTACGAACTGAACGACAAGGGCCGAGTCCTCCAGTGGGATAATCGCAATCCCTTTGGGGCCTTGCGTCTTGATGCCAATGGCGTTGCAAGTGTGAGGATCAACGACGATGAACGAGGTCTCCCCATCGAGGAACGTTATTTTGATCAAGCCGGGAATCTCATTGAAAATAAAGATGGTGCGGCGGTCCGAACCTTTCAGCGAGATAACGCCGGTCGTGTCACCAGGGAAACGACGCTCGATCGCTATCAAGCGGTGAAAGAGACGCGTGCGGGTTATGCCATCGTGGAGCGAGACTACGATCCCGCCGGTAATGTCAGAGAAGAACGTTATTTTGACCGCACGGGAACACCGGTCGAAACCAATCTCGGAGTTTGTCGTCGACGTTTTCAGTATGCTCCAACCGGACAACTCATCGAAGAAAGCGTCCAGAGTTGCCCCGGAACCCTCAAATCCTGTCGCTATGGCTGGGCCATCATGCGGTATACGTATGACGATCAAGATCGCCTTGCGAGTCGACGTTCCTTCGATGCCGAAGATCAACCGACCATTGACACCAATGGGGTTCACCTCACGACCATCGAAACAACGCCCGAAGGTCGCATCAGCCGTGTTGGTTTCCATGGTACCAAGGACGAACCAGTCCTGAATGCGCAGGGAACACACGCGATCGTCTATCGCTATGATGATCAGGGTCACCCGACCACGCGCACATATCTGGGCACGGATGGAAAATCCACGGTCGGCACTTCCGGGGGCTATGGCGAACTGCGTGTTCGCTACAACGATCATGGAGATGTCATCGAGTACGCCTATTTTGACGGCGAAGGGAATCTGATCAACCATCGCGACGGATTTGCCGTCATTCGTTATGAATACGACGACACCGGCAATCTTATCTCACGAGCCGTGTACGACAAAAGAAATGAACCGGTGCTCCAGCACCAACCCCAGTGTCATCTTATTCGCTATCGCTATGACGACCGCGGTAACTTGGTTGAAAAACGATGTTTTGATGGCCACCTCAAACTCACTGCCGGACAAACCGGGTGTGCCATCATGAACTATACCTATGATGTTTTTGGAAACGTCACTCGCCACGAATGTTATATCGAAGAAGGAAAGCTCATTGACGCCCCCAACATCCCTTCCATCCTGATGGTCACCTACGACAAGCGAGGGTACTTGAATGAGGTTCGTGCCTACAATGCGCAAGCAGAACTCGCTGAGCGTTACCAGGGGGCTGCGATTTGGCGACGCAAGTCAGATGTGTACGGAAATGAAATTGAAATCGCTACCTATGATCGCAACGAACGTCTGATCATCAATCCCAAATTCCACGGAGCCATCTTCCGTCGAAAATTCGACGACCGTGGAAATGCGCTGGCGCTCATGGCCTTCGACGAGCAAGAACAACCAACCATTGGTTCGTGGGGTTCGGCAGAAATTCGCTACGCCTATGACGAACGGAACCATCGTATCGCTGAAGCTTATTTTGATGAACAGGGAAAACCAACGACCGACCGCAATGGGGTTCATGAAAAACGTTGGCGATTTGATGAGCGTGGGCGCAGGATTGAGAGCCGCTTTCATGGGGCCGATGGAGCACTGATCCTCAACCATGAAGGCATGGCCATCAATCGTCTCGACTACGATGAGTGGGGACGACTGAACCGCTTTTCGTGTTTTGGTACCAACGATGAACTGGTCATCAACAAAAGCTTTAAGGCCGCCATCGAGGAATACACACTCGATGATCGGGGAAATATCATTCGTATCACTCGCCTTGATGAGCCGGGAAAGCTTTGTGCCGATCCCGAATGCATCCCCATCATTGAACAACAATTTGACAGTCGCGGAGATCTGACCAAGCAATCATTTCATGATGCCACGAGTAAACCCATGACCAACAAAGACGGTATCGGGATCATTCACTTTGAACACGACACCCAGGGGCGTGAAATGGCTCATTCCTTTTTTGATGTCCAGGACCGACCTTCGACAGACCGTCTGGGAGTCCATCAGTATCATCTCTTCTATTTTCCCGAAGCCGAACACATTCTCTGGTACACAACTTTCTCAGATCATGAAGGAAAACAAATACTTGCAAAAGATGGCTCTACTTTCCAGCTGATGATCTATGACGAACTCTATCGAGAAAAGAGAATTGCCAGTGTCAACGTCACGACCGAGGGGCTCATGAAGGGTTTGGAGTGTCTCGATGATGCGGGAAATGTCACCGATCATCGTGATTGTATCACCACCGAACGCGTTCAGAAGGAGTTTTCCCGTCTCAAAAAACATTTGCCAATGAAGACGGAATCTGAGTAGAACCCACGCATCACATTTGGAAGCCGGATAGATGCGAAGTGGCACAGCGTAATGGTACGTAGGGACCGCGGGGGCTAAGGCCTCTCGCGGTTTTTTGTGCAACCTGTCATTGTCCGGCAGGAAAGGAAGGATGTATGTCGAAGCGCAGAGGGAAGGTGAAGTGGTTTAACGACGCGAAAGGTTATGGTTTTATCGCGCCGGATGACGGTGGAGAAGATGTTTTTGTTCACTTCTCTGCGGTCCAGGGTGAAGGATTCAAATCGTTGCGCGAAGGCGAAGCGGTTGAATTCGAAGTGACCGAAGGTCCGAAGGGAAAGCAGGCCCAAAACGTAACCAAAGCAGTGTAACTTCTCCTCTTACCTGAACACGAAACCCCGTCCCGCAATGCGGGGCGGGGTTTTCATTTCTAGCGAACACCGGATTCTTCGAAGAAAAGTCGCTTCTTTTTGGAATCGATGGAAACCCGAACGCCGAGGGGAATGGTCACATTTTCAATTCCGTGTCCCGACGGAAAACCCAAAAAGACAGGAAACGGTGCATCACGGAAATAGCGCCGTAAATACGTGCGAACATTCTTTCGAGAATTATGAAGACACCCGGTCATCTCGGAAAAAACAACACCCCGAACACCGTCAAATTTTCCGGCAAG
>JACQMA010000167.1 GCA_016203825.1 Deltaproteobacteria bacterium
GGAGCCATCGAAAACGAACCCGCATTCCCCCACTCCCCCTCTACCTCGCCACCCGCAATCGCCTCGGCTTGAGTTCGGTCACCCGAAACCCAAAGAGGCGTGCCGTGTTGGCGAGAATATACAATTCATCATCGACCACAACCGGTTTCCCATACGCACCATTCCGGATGTAGCGAAAATGCATCACATCACCATTGTCCGGATCGGCAAGGTACAACCGATCGACCGTCGACATCACCGCCAGATAGTTCTTCCCCATAGTGGCGGCAACATCCGGCGTTTCAAAATCCTGTTGCCACAACATGCTGCCCTCGTCTGGATCGACCGCTGCCAACTTGCCACCGCCCGTCACAAAAAGTTTTCCGCCGGTCGCGTCCACGTCATTGGCCCCGTCCACATGGACCTGCCATTCAATCTCTCCCGACGCTGCGTTGACAGCATGAAGCGTCCCATCGGCGGTAACGGTCAAGAGTTTTCCCCCCTCAACCAGCAGGGTTGCATCGACATCAAAAAAACGCTCTCGCCTGCTCCCCAGGAGCGATGACCATCGGACCGTTCCATCATTTTTGTTGTAGGCGACAAGGGTCCCATCGGCGTGACCCACGATCATGGTCTGTTCAAACGATACCGGTCGCGCCGCTCCGTGGACCGAAAACCCCCAGCCCTTCTCGCGGGGATCACTGTGCCAACGCTCATCACCCGTAGCTGCCGCCAGGGCAAAGACTCTGCCCGAAGCGGTCGTCGCATAGACCGCCCCATCGACGATCAGCGGCGCTGCTGTCACTTCATCATCAAGCTTGGTGCGCCACTTTTCCGTCCCCGTCTCAGTATCGAAGGCATACACATAACCTTCAAGGTCGCCGACCGCAACGATCCCCTGGTCGTACGCGGCTTGGGTGTGAATCCCGCCTTCGGTCTTCACCATCCACCGTTTCTGCGGGACGGGGTGAAGATCGATGGCGTACAATTTTCCGGCATCGACGCCGACATACAAACGCCTCTCGACCACCAAGGGTGTGGCAAACTGATACGGACGACGAAAACCGGTCCGATCGAGTTTGACGATACGCCGATAATCGAGCTGAAACCGCCGAAGGCTTCGAAAGGCTTTGAGGTGCGCGAGTCGCTTCGGCTGCATCAGCGATTCCCAACTCAAAACATGGCGCTTGTACCAGAGACGTGCTTCGGCGGGACGCGGAATGACCGCCATGACTCCGATCACCATGACAAGAAAAAAAAATTTCACTTGAGTCTTTCCTCGCTTTTCGCCTTGATTTCAGTTGGTATGTTTTCTTCTGAGGCCGTCAAGGTCCGGTAGATGGTTTCTGCTTCGGCCTGCTGACCAAGACCCTCTCGACACTGGGCTTCGGCGAAACGACTCCAGGGGGCAACGATATTTTCAGGGTCTGCTCCCGCTTGGGTGTACACAGCACACGCCTCTTCTTTTTTTCCCAGGGCATCGAGGGACAACGCCAACGCATGCTGAGCACCAATCCGCAGCATCGGCTCCCGCCGTGTCTGCTGGATGATCCGTTGATAGATCTCGGCCGCACCCTGATGATCACCTTGCAGGCGAAGCTTTTCCGCCGCTTCAAAACTCGCCCGTTGTTCCGCCAAGACCTTTTCTGCGGAAGAGCGCCAGAGGACCGAACCGCCAAAGGCCACAACGACAAGGGCAACAACCACACCCCCCCCTATGAGCAACGTTCGCGCATGATCACGCACCCAATCGAGGGCGATGTCCGTCCAACCGCGAAATTCCATCGTCTCGAGTTTTCGGGGGAAAAATTTATACGTACTCATTTCGATTCACCTTTCGTTCGGTGGAAGACACGCCGACCTTGCAAGACCGCCGCGGCTTCCGTTGCCATCAACAAAATAACCGACACATAGTAAATCCAGACCACAAACAAAACGACCGCCGTCAGCGATCCATAAATAATGTTATACCGTGTAAATGCAACCACCATGTACCAGCGAAAGAGAAATTTTGCCAAGGCTATTCCCCCGGCAAAGATCACGCCACCAATGGCAGCATAC
>JACQMA010000188.1 GCA_016203825.1 Deltaproteobacteria bacterium
GTCTTCCCGTGGTCAACGTGTCCCATGACGGTGACGACCGGTGGACGACTTGTGAGATTTTCTGCCGTCGTTGCTTGCTGCGATTGCAGCACGTCTTCTTCTCTAAATCCGGTGCGCTCCACTTTGTAGCCAGACTCTTCGGCCAGCATCGACGCCACGTCGAGATCAAGGATCTGATTCGCTGTCGCCATCATTCCCAATTCCATAAGCCGTTTGATGATCTCCGCGATACCCCTTCCCGTCGCCTGTGAAAGATTCGTGACGGTAATCCCTTCTTCGATACGAATGACTTTCTTTTCTGTTTTTGTCTCGGTGATCGATGTCTTTTTGAACTCACGCCGCGTCGCCTTCCGTTTTCGACCCGTCGACGTCGGCTGAAAGATGCGTTCTTCGACGATCGGAACCGATGGCGTTGCGACCGGTTGGACTTCTTCAACATCATCAAGTTGAACTGCACCGGCGAATTGTTTGAGTCCCCCGGCGCGCTGAATCATTTCCATTTCCAGCTCGTACGCCGTGCGTTTTTTCTTTGGGGCTTTGATCTGCTGTTTTTCGCGCCAGTCCTCGCGCACCGTCGTCGTTGTGGTCGCGGGCATGAGGTCATTGATGTGACCGACGAGTCCAATGCGAGGTGCCACAGGTTGAACGGGCGCCGTCACAGGTGGTGGAGGGGTCTTCTTCTCCTCCGTTGGTGCGGTGACCACTGGTTTTTCTTCTGGCGCGGCAGTGGCGACGGGTATTTCTGCCGGCGGCGGTGCTTCCGATTTCGATGCGCGGCGACGAATCAGCGTCGGTTTCAGTCGCTTCTCAACGACACTCTTGTCGTCCGTTTTCTTTTCTGTCCCTTCCACCATGGGATTCACTTCCCTTCAGAGCTTTCTTCAGCAACCGGAACTTCCGGAACCGTTTCATCACTCGTTGCCGCTCCAGCCTGGCTCGCCGCCAGTTCGGCCGCGGCGGCTGCGGCCGTCGCAGCGGCCTCCGCCTTCTTCTTGGCCTCCTCGGCAGCGCGAGCTTCTTCTTCAGCGATCAATTCACGAAAGCGGGCATCGCTCGAGAATCCTCCCTCGATGGCCGCGGTCGCCTTTGCCCTCATGTCGTGCAAACGTTCGGCACCGATACTGGGCATTCGTTTGAATTCTTCTTCCGATGCACGCGCGATGTCTTCCACCGTTCGGTACGAGTGCGAATAGAGGACGAGCGCCATGGAATCTTCCACTCCCAAAACCTCAACCAGCACGCGACGGGAACGTCCGGCAAGCGCTTCGATCTTCGATTCGCTGTAGACATCGATATTCCATCCACTGAGTTGAGCGGCAAGACGAACGTTTTGTCCGCGTCGTCCGATGGCGAGCGAAAGCTGATCATCGGGGACCACGACTTCCATCGCGCGTTCGCGCTCACGAATGATGACCTTCGTGACTTCAGCCGGGGCAATCGCATTGCAGACAAAGCGGGCCGGGTCTTCTTCCCAACTCACGATGTCAATTTTTTCACCTTTCAGCTCGGCGACCACACTTTGCACTCGTGAACCCTTGATGCCGACACACGCACCCACGGGATCAACATCACTGTCTCTCGAGGCCACCGCAATCTTTGTTCGCACACCGGGTTCGCGAGCGATCGCACGAATTTCAACAATCCCCTCGGCAATTTCGGGGACTTCCATCGCAAAGAGTGCGCGGACGAGTTCGGGATTTCGACGCGAAAGGACGATGACCGGTCCCTTGCCTTCTTTATCAAGTCGCACGAACAATCCCTGCAGACGCTCACCGGGTTTATAGGATTCCGACGGAACCTGTTCATCGCGGGGGACTGCGGCTTCGGCACGACCGAGATCGATCACCATCTCGCCCCGTTCAAAACGACGCACAATCCCGGTGATGACTTCGCCGAGGCGGTCCTTGAATTCCTGGGCAATGATCGTGCGCTCGGCTTCCCGAACCTTTTGGATGATGACCTGTTTCGCCGTCTGGGCCGCGATGCGACCAAAGACCGATGGATCCATCTTCACCCCTAAGCTATCACCAATTTGGGCTTCGGGATCGAGGAGGTGTGCCTCGTCCGGCGTCATCTCGGTATTTTCATCGACGATCGTTTCGGCAACCGTTTTGAACTGAAAGAGTTCAATCTCGCCGGTTTCATTATTATAGTGCGCCTCGAGCTCGCCCAAGTGACCCCACTTCTTTTTGGCGGCCGTGAGAAACGCCGACTCAATCGCGTCCACGAGATACGACTTGGGAATCCCCTTGTCGCGAGCCACTTGTTCCAGCACCCGATCCAATTCCTGAAACATCACTGAAGCCATACTTCCTCCGTTTACGGTTTCTTTGTCTTCTTCCAGTCCACTTTCCCTATCACATGCGCCCGCAGAAGCAATGCAAGAGGGATCTCATAACGTTGTCCGTCCACCAGCATGCGAAGCAGCCCACCTTCAATTCCTTCGAGCGTCCCACGGTAATGCGAACGTCCTTCAACCGGCGCGCTCGTCTTCAGTTTCACCTCAGAACCGACAAAACGCCGAAAATCTTCTTCGTACCGAAGGGGACGATCAATCCCTGGCGACGAAACTTCGAGCACGTACGGCCGATCAATAATCTCCTCGACTTCGATCAGATCTTCAAGGGCCCGGGATGCTCGCTCACAGTCCGCGATGGTGACGCCACCTTCATCTCGGTCAATGAAGAGGCGCAAGACCCATCGGCCTCCTTCATTCAAAAAATCCCGCTCGATGAGACGATAGCCCAAGTTTGCAAGGACCGGGCTTACGAGCTGTTCCAACTTTGAAAAGAGCGAGTTGTTCATAAGGTCAAAAAAAAGTGGGCTCGCGGCCCACTTCGAAAAGAACGAGGGCGCGTATACACCCAATCAGGAAGAAGACGCAAGGGATTTAACGGCAAGGCGTTTTTCAACCCATCGATCAGCGGCCCTTGCTGGTGATATTCCATCTTTTTCTGATTTTTCAAATACTTGCGAGAGATTCCGAGGAATTTCTTGAATATACTGCAAGCTTCGTTCTTCACGATAGCCATCAAGTTCACAGAAGACATTAATGAGGCCACCGGCGTTGATAATGTAATCGGGGGCATACAGAACGCCGCGTTCGGCGAGACGGTCTCCGTGTTCGAGTGTCGCCAACTGATTATTGGCCGCACCGACCACCATGCGGCAGCGAAGTTGTGAAAACGTTCTATCATTGATCACGGCGCCCAAAGCACACGGCGCAAAAATATCACAGGGAAGAATCAGGATTTCTTCTTGCGGGACAATCGTAACGTTGGGAAACAGGTTCACAAGTTTTTCCGTCTTCTCCCGAACGACATCCGAGGCCGTCACGATGGCACCCTCTTGGACGAGATGCTTGACGACGTTCGTTCCGACCGAACCGACACCCTGAACGGCAACGGTCTTTCCCTTCAGGGAATCCGAACCAAAAACACGGCGCGCGCATTCCTTCATCGAGAGGAACACACCCCTCGCGGTATACGGCGAAGGATCGCCACTCCCCCCCTTGGCACGGTCCGTTCCCACCACATATTTTGTCTTCGTTCTGATAATGTCGATATCGGCGACAGTGATCCCCACATCTTCCGTTGTGATGTAACGACCAGAGAGGCTTTCGACGAACGCCCCAAAGGCCTCGAAGAGGGCCGGACTCTTGTCACGCTTGGAATCGCCGATGATGACCGCCTTGCCACCACCGAGGGGCAAGCCTGCACCGGCTGCCTTGTACGTCATCCCGCGCGAAAGACGCAGGACATCGGTGAGGGCTTCGTTGTCGGAAGCATACGGCCACATGCGTGTCCCACCGAGGGCCGGTCCAAGCGTTGTGCTGTGAATGGCAATGATTGCGTGAAGTCCCGAACGTGGGTCATCACAGCGGAGGACTTCTTCAAAACCTTCAACCTTCAACTTTTTGATATTCAAGGTGCGCGTCCTCTGCCACCGCGACTTCCTGCTGTCAATGCACGCCAACAGTCCCCCGGTTAGGCGTCCGACACCTTTTGACGGGGCAACGGCAAATAGCTGTCAGAACTGCGTTTCCTGACTATCCTCACCTTGACAAAGTGGCCATCCGTATACCAAAAGGCGCTTACCAGAATGAACCAGGTTCAAACTGGTCGGTGAGTGGGGAGTTGAGGCGCCAGGACGGTAATCGAAGTACCAGTCTTCCAGCGAAAACCCTCAATGATTTCAGCGAGTATTTTTTGAGAAAATCCTTCA
>JACQMA010000176.1 GCA_016203825.1 Deltaproteobacteria bacterium
GCACAAGGTGGCTCATCTATCTATTTGCGCCGTTGCAAGCTGCATTGGCAAGGGGCTGCCGAGGGACGATGGCTCCCCCACCCCCCATCCCGTAGGGGCGGTTCGCGAACCGCCCCTACAAGCAAAAGAATCGCTCGACTACCTCGAAAAATACGGACCCGTGGAACGAAAATCCTTCGTCGGTGTTCGTCGCGCAATTGCCCAGCGTCTTTCGAAAACCACGGGTGGTGCAACACCACTGGTTACGCACTTTGACCTCGCCGATGTCACGAAGCTCGACGACGTGAGAAAGAAACAAAAAGCAACGTACATGCCGTTCATCATCAAGGCGGTCGTCGCTGCCCTCAAAGAACATCCGATGCTCAATGCCGCCCTCGATGAATCGACGAACGAGATCGTATACCTTAAGTACTATAATGTAGGCATTGCCGTTGATACGCCAGCCGGTCTCATGGTTCCGGTCATTAAAGATGCCGACAAAAAGAATGTTGCCGAGCTCGGTGAAGCCCTCACCGGCATTGCGGAACGCGCTCGCACCAGAAAAATTTCACTCGATGAGATGCGTGGCGGATCGTTTACGATTTCGAATGTCGGTGCGGTGGGGGGAATCTACGCCACGCCGCTCATGAACTATCCGCAGTCAGCGATCTTAGCCCTCGGGCGCATCCGTCAAGAGCCGCTCGTGCGAGAGGGAAAGGTCGAAGTGGGAAAAGTCCTGCCCTTGTCCTGCACCTTCGACCACCGCATCGTCGACGGCGCCGACGCCGCGAGATTTTGCAATAAGGTTGGCGAAGTCCTCTCCCAGCCAGAAACACTATCCTAACCAATTGGTATTATTCAATTTTATAACACTTCTCTGACAGGAGCAACTTCTGCATCTTGTGTGGCCGATAATAAGGGAGAGGAAGGGTGTATCCCTATGGCCATTGCGGCACCACAATTCCAGTCCCTCATCCGTCCCGCCGAAGGCGAGAGCCATTTTTTGAATTTGGCGCGGGGAACGGAGACGGTGAAACCACCAGCGAGGGCGTTTGAAATAGCGAAGCGAGATCCTCTTGCCACCCTTGTTGCCGGTGGTGCGGAAGCCCCGCCTCCACCAGCATCAATGCCCGGTGTCAGTCGCTTTACAGTGAACTCAAAAACGAAATAAGCGTTGGGATCATGGCGCCCGTTGCACCCTTGGACGCGAGCGTGTTGTCTTCGTTCGTCCAGGCACACGAAGCAATATCGAAATGTGCCCAACGACAATCCCCGACAAATTGACTGAGGAAGAGTCCGCCCATGATCGTGGACGCCGTGCTTCCGCCAGAGTTGGCGATGTCGGCGGGTCCTTTGGTGATGGTCTTCAAATATTGTTTTTCGAGTGGAAGTTGCCAGAGTCGTTCACCTGCATTCGCCGAAGCAGCGAGAAGGCGATCAACGAGTTTTTGATCACTCCCAAGGATGGCGGCATAGAGCTCTCCCACAGCGTAACTCGCACCACCCGTGAGTGTAGCAAGGTCAATAAGGTAATCGGGTTTTTTCTCGGCAGCGACAGTTAAGGTGTCGGCAAGGACGAGGCGTCCTTCAGCATCGGTATTGATAATCTCAACGGTCTTTCCATTTCGTGCCGTGACGATGTCACCGGGTTTGACGGCCTTGGCGTCCGGCATGTTTTCGGTCGCACCAAGATAGGCGTCGATCGCGACGGGAAGTTTTGCTTGTGCCGCCGCTTGAAGAGTCGCGAGGACGACAGCTGCGCCGGACATATCGTATTTCATTTCGTGCATGCTCTTCGAGGGCTTGATCGAAATACCACCCGTATCAAAGGTGACTCCCTTGCCGACGAGCGCCACTTTTGCCCGCACCTTCCCGCGCGGCCGGTACGTGAGATGAACGAGTGCCGGTGGCTCTGCGGTCCCTTGCGCCACCGCGAGGAATGCACCCATACGTTCTTTTTTCAATTCAGCCGTTCCCCACACATCGATGCCCAGTTTCAAGTCGTGTGCCACGCGCTTGGCGTGTTGGGCAAGGATCGTCGGGGTCAGATCGTTGCCGGGGGTATTCGACAAGTCGCGAGAAAAATGGATCGCGCGACCGATCGACTGCGCAAGATCGATGGATTTTTCAAAAAGTTTCGTCGGTCCCGCAGTGAGGAACGTTCCTCGCGCGAATGTCGATTCCGAACGTGCATCGGCTTCACGGTAGCGTTCAAAACGATAACTCCCCATGAAGGCACCTTCGATGACGGCTTGCAGTCGTCGCGCCGAGGCGAGGCCGTTCAATGAGTTTTGTTCGAGAACGACGGCGAAGGATGCGGCGTGCAGTCGATCGCATTCCTTCGTGATGATCGCGCCGGCCTTGCGGAGCCGTTCGATCGTGCAGTCTTTTCGCGTGCCGAGTCCCAGAATAAGGACGTATCGAGGCGTGACCTTTCCAAACGTCGGGACAATGATCGTCTTTCCTTCCTTCCCCGTGAATTTCTGGGAGGTGATGAGCTTCGTCAACTCACCGCCAAGCGCGCGATCAAGCTCGACACCACCATCGCTTCGTTCGAGTCTTGCAGCGCCATCACGTTCAAAGCACGTGACGACGGCGACATCCGTAGCAAACGACGCGAGCGAACCTTTCCCCAATTTGAATTCCATGTTTCCTCCGTTGAAGGGGCACCATATTCAAATCACGAGATTGGTCAATGGGGCATGATTGAATCATTGCAAGAGCACAAGAGCTAGTTTACACGTCACCGTATGGCGCAAGGCTACGAAGAGGTGCTGCGCAAGTCCATGGTGGCGTTGGGCCGCGTGGTCGAACGCGTCATTGGCGGGGCCCAGCGCGCCCGCGTTCAGGTCGAGACGCGCGGTGGACTCAAACCCATTCTTTCTCTTGAAAGTCTTCTCCCCTCCGAACGCATTCGTGAAGTGATGGCTTCGTGTGAAGATCGTCTCTTGAATACGACACTTACTCCTCAAAAAGGAAAACCAGCGCTTGAAGTCTGCGAGGCGCCCGCGCGTTTTCTTTCGCGTCTCCTTCATCTTGGTGCCGGGACGGTTGTTGGTCTCGAAATTGGCGGGAGTACGGTGGGTCGCCAAGGAGACGCCGCTCGTGGATTCACGGTCCGCGGTCTTGCGTCGCTCCTCCCTTTTCGTGATGCGAGCTTTGAGTATGTCACCCTTCGGCTCGCAACACCTATTCAAGGGGACCTCGCGAGGGCGCTGACCGAGGCCGGTCGAATTTTGACGCCTGGGAGTCAAGGGGTCCTGATCGATTTTCATCCCTTTGGATTGTACGCGCAGCATGGCTCGCCTCGTCTTCGACCGCTCGAGTCCCCCATCCGCGGCCTTGAAGACTACTATCGGTTGAGTCGCAGCGGAGGTCTTCGCGTGATTGACCTCAAGGAAGTTTTTGTCGATGAAGGAATGAGGAATCTCTTTGCGGAAGAAGAGATTCAGGCGTATCGGCAACTCAAGGGGACACCGCTTTTGATTTGTCTCTTCTTGTATAAACCGCGCGCGAAAGGATCGTGAGTATGGACTTCGATGCGAAACTCGACGAACTCTTTCTTGACCTTCCCGAACCGGTGACGATCAAGAATGGTTGTGTCCATGCGCTTGCCTTGGGGAAACTTCTCTACGTCGGTGGGCAGCTTCCGTTTGCCGATGGGCGACTCGTTGCGAAGGGGCGCGTTGGATTTGAAGTCAAACTCGACACGGCAAAACTTGCCATGCGCACGGCATGTATCCACGCGCTTGCGGTGATTGCGGCACAATCAAACGGGACACTCAATCAGGTGAAACGCATTGTGCGCGTCGAGGGTTTTCTTGCGACCGGTGGTGATTTTGCGGACCACGACAAGGTCATGAGTGGTGCGAGCGAACTCCTCACAGCGGTGTTTGGAAAGTTTGGTGTGGCAACGTGTGTTGTTACGGGGGTCGCGAGCCTTCCTCAGAATGCCCCGGTCATGATTTCGATGATTGTGGAAATGAAGTAGGGGCACGGCATGCCGTGCCCCTACCCATGTTTTTTCGTCAGCATGTGATCAATCTTGCGGACGAGCGATTTCAAGTGAAAAGGTTTTGAGACGTAGTCATCGGCGCCGTGTTCGAGGCCCTCTAGGCGATCCGCTTGGGCATCGCGCGCCGAAATAATCAGGATCGAGATGTCCTTGGTCGTTGGATCGGCCTTCACGCGGTTGCAGACTTCGATGCCGGAGACCCGTGGCATCATAATATCAAGGATCATGAGGTCCGGTTTTTGCTGCGCGATGGCGGTAAAGGCCTCTTCGGCGTTGTGGGCACTTGCCACGGTATACCCTTCCCGGCGGAGCATCTTGCCGAGCATGGTATGGACC
>JACQMA010000177.1 GCA_016203825.1 Deltaproteobacteria bacterium
GAGCCAGATGAACATCGCCTTGCCGCGCACGCGCTCGAGCGGCACAAACCCCCACTCGCGGCTGTCGCGAGAATTGTCGCGGTTGTCGCCCATCATAAAAAGATGTCCGGGTGGCACGACCGCTTCGTATGTCTCGCGCGTTCGGTAGGCCTCATACTGGACGACATAGTGCTTCTCGCCCTGCTGTTCCTCAAAAAACACAAAATCACGCCAGCCGGGGACAAACGGGACATGACGAATCGTACCATTTTCAATCACGAGTCGCCGACGATCGCCGGGATCTTCCTGGGGCTGCAAAGAAAGATGTGGGAGCGGCTCACCATTCACAGAGACGTCCTCTCCTTCAATGCGAATCCGATCTCCGCCAACGCCAATGACGCGCTTGATGAAGTGGTCCGATCCACCCGGAGGGATAAAGACGATGACATCGCCGCGCTTGGGTTCGGTCACGGGGATGAGCTTCACGTTGGTAAAGGGAAGACGGACGCCATAGAGAAATTTGTTCACGAAGATGTGATCGCCGACCGAGAGCGTGGGGATCATCGATCCCGACGGAATCTTGAAGGCCTCAAGGACAAAGGCGCGAATCGCGAGGGCTGCAATGACCGCAACCAGAATGGCCTCAAAAGATTCTCGAAACTTCCCCTTTTTCTTTTTCACCAACTCGTCCATGCCGCCTCCTTGCCTCGCCATAGTTCCGAAGGAACGACGGCGGGCTATCTCGTTTTGAGCACACTCTGAAACACTTCTTGGGGAATTTCAACACTCCCCACCTGCTTCATGCGCCGCTTGCCCTCTTTTTGTTTCTCGAGAAGTTTTCGCTTGCGCGTGATGTCGCCGCCGTAACATTTGGCCGTCACGTCCTTGCGCATGGCTTTCACCGTTTCGCGCGCGATAATGCGGCCGCCGATGGCCGCCTGAATCGCAACTTCATACTGTTGCCGCGGAATCATTTCGCGCATGCGTTTGGCAAGTTCTTTGCCGCGATTATAGGCTTGATCGCGATGGACGATGCTCGAAAGCGCATCAACCGGATCACCGTTGATCAGGATGTTGAGCTTGATCAGATCTGCAGTGCGGTAGCCTTCGATTTCATAGTCGAGTGAGGCGTAGCCACGTGAAAGCGATTTGAGCTGATCATAAAAATCGACCATCATTTCGCTAAACGGCAAACGATAGCGGAGCATGACACGTTCGCGCCCGAAGTATTCCATGTGGAGTTGCTCGCCGCGGCGCTCCTGACAGAGCGCCATAAGATTTCCGAGGCTGTCTTTCGGTGCGTGGATCGAAGCCAGCGCATAGGGCTCGCGGAGTTCTTCGATCTGCATCGGATCGGGGAGCTTGGCCGGACTGTCAATCGCGATGACCTCCCCTTTCTTCGTGACGACTTCGTACACAACGGTCGGCGCGGTGGAGATGAGGGCCAGGGTATATTCGCGCTCCAAACGTTCTTGAATAATTTCGAGATGGAGCGAGCCGAGAAAACCGCAGCGAAATCCAAAACCGAGCGCCAATGACGTTTCAGGTTCAAAGCTAAACGAAGCATCGTTGAGTTTGAGTTTGCGCAGGGCATCTTTCAACTGTTCGTACTGCTGAGAGTCGACGGGATAGAGTCCTGCGAAGACCATCGGTTTCGCCTCTTGAAACCCCTTCAGGGGCTCCGTGGCTGGCTGTAGTTGTGACGTGATCGTCTCTCCAATGCGCGCATCGGCGACTTCTTTGATCCCGCAGATGGCAAAACCCACTTCGCCCGCGGAGAGACTGTCGGTTTCAATTTCACGCGGAGTCCGAAGCCCCAACCGTTGCACAATAAAATCTTTTCCGCGGTTCATCAGTCGCACCGGCATACCCTTGGTGAGTTCACCGTCGACGATGCGCACGAGGACGATGACGCCTTCGAAACTGTCGAACCAACTGTCAAAGATGAGGGCTCGAAGCGGGGCATCACGCTCACCACGCGGCGGTGGAAGACGCTTAACGATCGCCTCGATCAGTTCAGGAACACCCTGCCCTGTCTTTGCCGAGACCTGGAGGGCCTGGGTTCCATCGAAGCCCAGCGCTTCGCTCAGTTCTTCACAAGTTCCTTCAATGTCGCTACTTGGGAGATCGATTTTGTTAATGACGGGAACGATTTCGAGATTGGCGGTGACGGCGGCCAGCGCATTCGCAATCGTCTGGGCCTGAATGCCTTGCGTGGCGTCAACGACGAGCAACGCCCCTTCGCAGGCGGCGA
>JACQMA010000174.1 GCA_016203825.1 Deltaproteobacteria bacterium
GCGCGAGATCCACTACTGCAACAACAAAAAAAGTCCCGCAGAACGTTTTGCAACGCGCTATGCCGCAAAGCACGCCTTCGCCAAGGCCCTCTTTCCGAAGGGAGCGGAAGGGATTCACTTTCGCGACATCGAAATCGATCAGCGCGAATCTCGTCCTGCCGTGAATATGGATGGACTCGCGAAAAAACGTGCTGCGGAGTTGGGCGTCAAACAGGTCCACCTCATGGTCTCGCATGACGGGACGTATGCGATCGCCAACGTTGTCCTTGAGGGATGAAGGTCGTCACCGCAGAACAGATGACGGAACTCGATCGGAGGGCGATCGAGGATCATGGCATTCCAGCATCACAACTGATGGAGCGGGCAGGGCAAGGTGTTGCCGATGCCGTGATGCATCGTTTTCCCACAACGGCCGGATCGATTGGCATCGTCGTGGGCAAGGGCAACAATGGTGGCGATGGATTAGTGGCGGCGCGCATCCTTCGCGAACACGGCTATGATGTTGTGGTCATCACGTCGCCAACAACCAACCTCGAACCCTTGCAACCATGTTCTGTTCTGATCGACGCGATCCTGGGGACAGGGCTCAATCAACCCGTGGCGGGTCCCTTCAAAACGATGATCGAAAAAATAAATGCGCTTCACAAGAATGTTATCGCCATCGACATCCCCAGTGGTGTGAACGCCACGACCGGCATGCCGATGGGTGTGGCCATTCGTGCACAGACGACGGTGACGATGGGGCTGCCGAAGTGCGGACTTTTTTTGGGGGATGGACCACGTTATGCCGGTCGAGTCGAAGTGGTCGACATTGGCCTTCCGCGCGAAGAAATGGAGAAGGTGCAAACGTCCCTTCATTATAATGAGCCGAGTCTCTTCCCATCCCTTTTCGCGAAACGATCGCGCGATGCGCACAAGGGACAGTTTGGACACCTCCTCGTCCTTGCGGGGAGTCGCGCAACATTGGGGGCTGGCTATCTCAGCTCGCTTGCGGCACTTCGCGTGGGCACGGGACTGGTCACGTATGCCTTGCCTGCGGCCGCGTTTGAAAAATTTGATGCGCGCTATCCCGAAATCATGGCGGAGACGCTTCCCGATGACGGGTCGGCGACGTTTCATCCTGTGGCACTTGATCGCGCCCTCAAACTCGCGGAAGGGAAGAATGCGGTGGCCCTTGGCCCGGCGATTGGGACGGCACCGTCAACCGTAACGTTTGTCGAAACATTTCTGTCGCGTGTGAAACTTCCGCTCGTCCTCGATGCCGATGCCTTGAACTGCTTGGTGAAAGAGAAAAAAATTTTGCGCACGCGGTCGCAGCTCACGGTGCTCACGCCACACCCGGGGGAAATGGGACGACTTGTAGACATGTCGACGTCAGACGTGCAAAACGATCGAGTCGGAATCGCGACGCGTTTTGCCACGGAGTATGGCGTCTGGCTGGTCCTCAAGGGAGACCTCACGGTCGTCGCTGCCCCCGACGGCAACGCTTATATCAACCCAACGGGAAATCCTGGCATGGCGACGGCTGGCATGGGCGATGTGTTGACCGGCGTCATCGCAGGATTTCTGGCACAAGGGCACGATCCCCGTGAAGCCATTCTGGGTGGTGTGTATCTCCACGGCCTTGCCGGTGATCATGCGGCGGAAGAAGCTGCGATCGGCGTCACGGCAACGGATGTGATTGGAAAACTTCCTGAAGCGATTGCGAGTTGTGTTCCATGATTTCTCGTTCGATCGAAGAAACACAGAAATGTGCGAGCGATCTTGCACGTCGTTTGAAGCCGGGCGACGTCGTGGCCCTTGTCGGTGATTTGGGTGCGGGAAAGACGGCCTTCGTCCAGGGACTGGCCAAGGGGCTGGGAGTCCCGAAAGACGCGTATGTTCGGTCGCCGACGTTTACGTTGATTGCTGAATATTCGGGCCGCATGCCCCTCTATCACCTTGATCTGTATCGACTTCGCGACGCCCGCGAGCTTGATGGCTTAGGACTTGAGGAATATTTCGACGGACGAGGAATTACGGTCGTCGAGTGGGCAGATCGTTTTCCCGGAATCCTGCCAGAGCGTACCATCACGGTCTCATTCAGTATTGTTGACGAAACGACGAGGGAAATTGTAGTCCCTGCGGGCTATGGCACTCATCGTCCATAAATACGGTGGCACGTCGGTCGGGGACCCCGAGCGGATTCGCTCTGTCGCCGAGCGCGTGGCACGCGTGAAACGCGCAGGCAATGATGTCGTGGCCGTCGTTTCGGCAATGGCCGGTGAGACGGATCGACTCTTGCAGCTCGCCCACAAGGTCAGTGCCGATCCCATCCCGCAGCATCAAGATCTTTTAGTGTCGACCGGCGAACAAGTCACCGTGGGCCTCTTGAGCCTCGCACTCGAATCGCTCGGCCTCGCGTCGCGCGGGTTTCTTGGGTCGCAGGTCAGAATCGTGACCGACGAACGGCATGGCAAGGCCCGGATCAAACGCATCGATGCCGGTCGCATCCGCGACGCACTGAAAAAAGGGGAGGTTGCCATCATCGCCGGATTTCAGGGTGTCACGGAACAGGGCGCGATTACAACGATCGGTCGCGGCGGTTCGGATACGTCGGCCGTCGCGATTGCCGCGGCCCTCAAGGCCGACGTTTGCGAAATTTTTACCGACGTTGCCGGTGTCTACACGGCCGATCCGCGGATTGTGGAAGGTGCACGTTTACTCCGGCGCATGACGTATGAGGAAATGCTGGAACTTGCGGATTCGGGTGCCAAGGTTTTGCACAATCGTTCGGTCGAAATTGCGGCACGTTTTCGCGTTCCGCTCGTTGTTCGTTCGTCGTTCGATGATGGAGAAGGGACGGAAATCGTTCCGGAGGAGGAAAGTATGGAAGAGACCCTCGTGTCGGGGATTAGCCTCGACCGCAAAGAGGCCAAAGTGGCCATTCGCCACGTGCCCGATCGCGTCGATATGCCCGCACGCATTTTTCGCCCGCTCGCGGAAGGCGATATCAACGTCGACATGATCCTGATGAATGTTTCCAAAGAGGGACACACGGACGTTTCGTTCACGGTTCCAAAGGACGATTTGAAACGAGCGATCACGATTGCGGAAGGCGTTGCGCGTGAACTTGGCGCGGGCAAGGTTGAAGCCTCGGCCGACATCGCCAAAATTGCGGTTGTGGGGCTTGGCATGCGCAGCCACGCTGGAGTCGCGCACACGATGTTCTCGGCGCTTGCGAAAGAGGGCGTCGGGATTCAGATGATTTCAACGTCGGAAATTAAAGTCGCGATGGTGATCGACATCAAATACGCCGAACTCGCCGTCCGCATCCTGCATGACACGTTTGAGTTGGGAAAAGGTGAAACATAAAGCAAACTATCACATGACTTGTTCGGGTCGTGTCGCCCTCGGCTTACGGGCCTCGGTCGCACTCGCTCCTCAGCCGCGATGGTATCGAAGCCATAGATATCGCGGCTTCCGCAGCGTCCCTCACAAGTCATCTGCTAGTTTGCTTTTTGTAATTCTGTTCTTTGTAACAGTTTCTTTTATGGGCCCGCAATTTCCCGGAACGGAACTTCTGTTTGGACAACGGTTGAACGTCAACACAACAACCGCCGAGGCATTGGAACTTCTCCCCGGCATTGGGCCTTCACTCGCAGCACGTATCGTTGCCGACCGATCGCAGCACGGTTCCTTTTCTGATCTTAACGCCCTCGACCGCGTCCCCGGCATTGGTCCCAAAACCATCGAAAAGCTTGCACCGTATCTTACGGTTCACTGACCAGTACGAACCCAGGTTCATACTGGTAATCACGGGATTCTTCGTTTCACTCAAAATGACACAGGAATTTCTCATTTTGAGAAAATCCGGTCATTATTTCATAGTCAGGCGAGGAGACCTCTGATAAAATAAACGTGATTTCAAACGGTTAGAGAATCGCCGTTTTGATGCTTTATGGCACCCCCCTTGCATTAAAGAGGTGTGATGAACACCAAGCGATGGTTGAAAGTTTCGGCGATAACCCTGGCATTGACCCTTGGTGTATCAGCGAAACTTTTCGCGCAACAGTTCGAACTCCCCATCCCCATGGCATCCGACGAAAACCAGGTGGGGGCAGGGAATAGCGCGATTCGAACCCAAGCAACCCATCTCGATTTTTGTGATCAACCACAACCGGGAATGCCTGGTGCCCTCAATTTTACCGGTGATGGAATCGACCTTGAAGGTCAGCATTATCTTCTCCGAGATATTTGTGCCGTTCCCGGCCTCAAGCGCGAAGACCCCGTCCCTTTGAATGACATCCGAAGTTTCGCGCTCGACAACATGGGGATGCGTGGTGCGATTGGAACGCTCGAACCGCTCGACGGTTTTTGTCCTGAAACACTCTCACTTACTGTTCCTGGTGGGATTATCTCGATGACTATCGACTGTCGATTGGGGAAGAACAAGGAGAGTCGGCAATCGGACGTATGCGATGTCCGATCCGAAGCTGTAGTCGATGAAGAAGAAACTCTTCTTGCAGACTTGGCACCATCGATACTGGTCGGTGGGACGATCGGGAGTTGTCAGGAATCTGTTTCACCTTACACCGTCGCACGTTACCCCATCACGGTCAAAAGTAATGAAGCGGTGACAGAACTTGCCCTTCCTTTTCCTCCTGGCGTCTTGACATTTTTTTCCGGCATTCAGTTCTGGCCGCATCTTTTTGGACTTGATCGCACGGTGTACGACGACGTCATTACCTACGACTGGGCCGATTATTTCGGCCGCGGGTTTATCACCGCAGCGTACGATCCGTTCAAGGTGAGCCAATCGCTCGAATTGGCGGTCGACCTCGATGGACCCGGACCGGGGGCAATTGAGATTCTTGTAAGCGGCGACCCTTCGGTGACCCGTGAGTTCGGTTACAGCTCGCCCCTGACCTTTTATCGAAAGCATTTCGATCCTGCTATTGGAACCCTCAAGCTGAGTGGGTACCTCACCGGCCAGTTACCACCGTACGGAACTCCACTCAGTTTCGACAACATTTATCACTTGTTCGTTCAGAATTTTAACCCGATTGCGGTCGAGCCGATACTCATCTACAAGCGCCGTGGATTTGTGGTCGTCAATCAGGCGACGTTTGGTTTTGATCTCGGCCAGTATTTTTTGATTGCGGGGCGACCGTATGTCGATACGGACCCGCTGACGGGAGCACCGGTTGCGGTTCGGTGGGGTGATTTTCTTCGATGCTCGGGTGGTCCGGACTCCACGGACTGCAGGTCCATCCTCCCCCATACCAAGTTTTCCTTTGCGACATTCTGGGAGGAAAGTGCGCCTGCCGGACAAGACCCTCCACTCTGGGGATCGATCCCCGATATCGATCGCCTGAATCCAAACGCCGTCTTTGGGCCCCTCTATCAACAAATCGACACTGAGGATGAACAAGTCGATACCCCCGTATCGCTCTTGTGTCCCGGCGTCTTCGATGCCGTTGTGGTCGAAGAACCGATAACGGGCCCATGGGGGATGGGGCCGACCAGTAAGAAGCGATCGCTTGTCGTCCCCTGTGGCGAGCGCGGTGGAACAGATATTGGTCTGGGCGAGGGAAACGACACGTATCTTTATAAAGCGAATCCTTTTAACGACCGTCTCCATTGGCGATTTTCTCTTGCCGACGACACTCCGGAGCCAACACATATCACGGTTCCCAAGGACTACCGTGTCGAATCACCCGATGGATTTGTTCCGTATGGTATCGATGTCGGCGAAGTCGGTGGCGACACCTGTCCCGATTACCTCCTGACGTTTCGTGGACAGGTGACGGTCGAGCTGAATCCAGTTGTCGGTGACCCATTTCTCAACGGCCCCGGGGACAATGTTGTCTTTCAAGTGAGTGACGAAGACCCACGCATGTTTGCCGATGTTGTTCAGGTTCATTTTGGACGGATGAATGACGCGGGGGACGATTGTCTCATTAATGAGACTGCAAATCTTACCTTCGGTACACCGGGAAATGGAAAGCAATTTGCGACGGCGAAATTCGCCGATGTCAATGGCGATGGGACGACCGATGTCGTCGTGGGTAATCTTGTCCCTGAAGAGATACCTATCCTTGAAGGCGGTGGCTTCACCGCGTACGCGTATGTCTATGCCGATGCGAATCCGGCTGCAGCACCCCAGCAAGTGCGAATGGGATTTCAAACGGATCCGGTTGGACCCGCAGATGTGGCAGCAACCGCCGAATACATCCGTAACTTGGCCGAGGCGGGCGACGATGGTGAAGGTCTCTTTGGTGTTAGCGCCTTGACGATCGATGAGCAAGGCGAAGGCAGTCACCTCGGGGCGATCAATGGACTCCCCTTAGCACTCCCTCCATTCGGATGTCCCACGAAGGATAATATAGAAGTTGCAAGTCCGCCGGACATGATCTGGGCATTGGCACAAAATAACCAGGCTGTGAGCCTTGGACTTGAGCCAGCATTGGTCAGCACCGATGGCGCTACGACTACGTTGATGCCCTCAACGTGCCATGAGCAGCATATTTGTACCATTGAGTCAGCTTCAGGAACGTTCGAATTTCCCTTTTGGGCAGATGATCTCTGTTGTACGGATCCATGTGTGGATGATGGAGCTGGAGGCGTTGAAGTACGTGAGGAGTGTGAAGCATTTTTGTGTAATCCAGAGCCACTCATAGGCAACGCATATCTCTGTTGGCTGATCGAAACGATGCCCATCGAAATGTGTGCTGTTATGGAAGCAGATGCTGGCGGCGGTATGCCAGGGGGTGGGGCTCTGGCCATGTGCGACGATATGTTTTCCGGAGTGGGCGGTGAGACGATAGACCTCGACTTTCTGGATGCGGACAACGTCTGTTGCATCAAGGATTGCACCGATAGTGGTTTGGAAGCATGCCGCACGTTTTGTGTTGATGTTGATGCCCCTGGCACGTCCATGGGCGACCTCTGCGATTTGGTCCTCGCATGTCCGGTGGCCGGTGGCCCCGGCGCCAAGAATGACGACGACAAGGCTGAAGGGGATGGCAAGACCGAGTTTGCAGCTTTCCGTCCCGACGAAGTGCATCAC
>JACQMA010000175.1 GCA_016203825.1 Deltaproteobacteria bacterium
CATCCACACTGCGTATACACCAGGAACAAAGGTGAAACGCCTCTTTATCGACGAAATTACTGCCGTTGAAGATTGGGAACGCGCCGTGAAACGTGTTATCGACAATGGTCTTTATCAAGATATTCTCATTGTCACGACCGGATCGAAGGCAACCGACCTCCGTCGAGGAGCGGAAAGATTGCCGGGGAGAAAGGGGAAGCTTCCCCAAAGCGATTATATTTTTCTTCCCATTTCGTATCGTGAATTTCACCGCGTTACGGGAAAAACGTTGGGAGCGAAAACGTGGATGGCCTATCTCTTAACCGGCGGCTCTCCGCTCGCCTGTAACGACATCTATCAATTCGATCACCTGCCGGATTATTTCGTTCAACTGATACGAGATTGGATCACTGGGGAAGTGGTGTCCTCAGGGAGAAGCCGCGTTGCCCTCACCCAACTTCTTCACATCCTTCTTCAGAGTGGTGGGCAACCCGTTGGTTACGCCAAACTTGCTCGTGAAGCAAATCTTGCAAATAACACCGTTGCGAGCGGTTACATCGAACAACTTTCCGATCTTCTTACTGTCCTTCCAACATGGCCATGGGACGTGCAGAAAAAAATGCTCGTTTTACGTAAACCTTGTAAGTTCCACTTTATCAATGTTGGTGTCGCGACGGTCTTCCATCCTGCAACACCTCGTTACATTCACGAATTTGAAAGACTTCCTCCTGAAACCCAAGGCATGTTTCTCGAATGGCTCGTCGCCCAAGAAGTGTGGCGGCGCTCTGTCCTCGCCGGGGTCGACAATCCCGAGGCCCTCGGCTACTGGTCTTCAAAAGAACACGAGATCGATTTTATAACGCCGGAAGGAACCATGATCGAAGTGAAACGCGGTCGCGCCGGACCATTGGACTTTAGTTGGTTTGGAAAGGTTTTTCCCAAACAACAATTGACCGTTATTTGCGATCGCCCCTTTACCTCCCAACAAGTAACAGGTGTTACTATCGAACAGTTTCTCTTGAGTGCACCCACAACATTATATTACGACGCAGAAGAGGGCCTTTCGTCGTGACGCACCAACCACACCACATCCACCTCTTAGGCATTGGCGGAACCGGGATGGGGGCACTCGCCACCCTTCTCGTCGAAGCGGGGTATCGCGTCACGGGGACGGACGTTGAGCTCTATCCGCCCATGAGCGATCAGCTTGCCGCCCTCAACATCAAAACCTTTACCGGATATGCACCTGAAAATCTCGCCGAGCGACCGGATCTTGTCGTCGTCGGCAACGTGATCACCAAAACAAATCCTGAAGTCCAAGAAGTTTTGCGTTTAGGTGTCCCGTACGTTTCCATGCCCCAGGCGCTGGCCGATTTTTTCCTGACCAAGCGATCATCGCTCGTCGTCGCCGGCACGCATGGAAAAACGACAACGGCGACGCTTCTCGCCTGGCTCCTCTCGGCAGCGGAAGAAGACCCCGGCTTTCTGATCGGTGGGGTTCCGAAAAATTTTGGAAAAAGTGCGGCCATCGGCAAAGGGCCATTTTTTGTTGTTGAGGGTGATGAATACGACACTGCGTTTTTTGATAAGGGGCCAAAATTTCTTCACTACCAACCACAGGCGGCGATCCTTACGTCGGTTGAATTCGATCACGCCGATATCTATCACAGCCTCGATGAGATCAAAGCGGCCTTTCGCCGTTTTATCGCCCTCATTCCGCCCGATGGATTGCTCATCGCCTGCGGTGACGATCGCAATGTCAAGGCACTCGCCCGCGAGGTCCCATGCCGCACGATTTTTTATGGTGCGAACACTGGCAACGATTACGTCCCTCAACATGTACTGACCGGTCCAGAGGGGACGTCCTTTGACCTCTCGACATCATCGGGAACGGTGCGCTTTCAGAGTCCCCTCTTCGGCGATCACAACCTCGCCAATGTCACGGCCTGCCTTGCCCTCTTGTGCGAATCGGGGATCTCGCCCACGAAACTTCGCGATGGACTCCTGCGGTTTCAAGGCGTGAAGCGTCGTCAAGAGATTGTCGGCGAATCCAAATCCGTGACGATCGTCGACGACTTTGCCCACCATCCCACCGCGATCAAAAAAACAATTGCGGCCATGCGCTCCCGTTTTCCCGGACGACGTCTCTGGGCGATTTTTGAGCCGCGCTCGCACACCTCACGGAGAAATATTTTTCAAAAAGATTTTGTCGATGCCCTGAAGGGCGCCGATCGCGTCGTGATTGCCGGGGTCTATAAATCGGAACTCATTCCCGAAGCGGAGCAACTGGACCCACAAAAAATTGCCGACACCCTTTTTCTCATGGGGCCCGATGCTCATTATATTCCTGATACTCCTTCGATCCTTGAATATGTCATTCGCAACATCGACCACGGTGATGTGGTCCTGATCATGTCGAACGGTGGGTTCGACGATATTCACCATAAGCTCTTAGAAAAACTTGCTCATCGCCGCATTGTCGATGACATGTCCAAAATCCGTCCGAGCCGCGTCCCCAAACCACGCTCATGACCCCGACGAATCGCAAACGCCACCTCCAGATCACGATCATCGTTGCCCTCTCGCTTTTTGCCATGGTCATCATAGGCGCTAAGGGCATCCTCGAAAGTGCAACCCTTCGCCGAACCGTCAATAAGGCGATTGCCGCTCGCTCAGGCTGGGAGGTCGAAGTTGCACGAGTTCAGATCATCCCCTGGACGGGTCAGATCACCTTGTGGGGATTGTCCGCTCGTCATCCGGTCAAAGGCCACGTCTTGACGGCAGGCGATCTCACGGCACGTGTAAGCCTTCTCAGTTTGATTCGCGGACGCTTGAGTCTCTCTTCGCTGATCCTGAATGACGTCTCCCTCGTGCTCCCACCGAGGGCCGCCAAGCGTGAGCACCCCCCACTCGATGTCAAAAAACTCTTCGTCCTCCAAAATATTGTCCTCGAAGAAGGACGGGTTCATAACTTTCGGCTTCAATTCGGAAAGGAAAAAGAAATCCGCGCTGAAACATTGGAGTTTTCTTTAGGCCGCACACTCGTGGGAAAGAGTGGTGTTACGATTGCCGGTCATACCATTACGACGACGTCCTATGGCAAAACGATTGCCGAAGCCGCAACCGTCTCCTGCGAAGCCGCAACCG
>JACQMA010000178.1 GCA_016203825.1 Deltaproteobacteria bacterium
CTGTATGGAAGGGAGTGTTTCGGACCTCATCCGTGTCACCGAGGCCCTGCATGAAAAGAAGATTGCGGCCATTGCCGATCAGATTGCATCGCGAAAGTCCGTTCGTTTGATTCTGATCGCCGGTCCATCCGCTTCGGGAAAAACGACGTTTGCCAAACGCCTCTCCATTCACCTCAAAATCCACGGCATCGAGCCGGTCGAAGTCTCGCTCGATCATTATTATCGAGGGCGCGACGAGGTTCCGCGTCATCCTGATGGGAGTCTCGACTTCGAGTGCCTCGAAGCCATCAACGTCCCCCTCATCAATGATCACCTCACGAAACTCCTCGCGGGAGAAGAAGTCACCAAGCCGGCCTATTCGTATCAGACGGGAACACCCAATCCGGCGAAGTCAAAACGACTGAAACTCGAACCCCATCAGGTTCTCATTATCGAGGGGATTCATGGCCTGAATGACGCCATCGGGACAACGATTGCCGCCGCACGCACATTTAAAATCTACGTCTCGGCCCTTACCCAACTCTGTATTGACTCCCACAATCGTATTTTTACGACCGATACGCGGCTCTGCCGTCGCATCGTGCGTGATCGCCTCTTTCGTGGTTCTGTCGCTGCGGAAACCCTCACCTTGTGGCCGAGCGTTCGTGCCGGTGAAGACAAATACATCTTCCCTTATCAAGAAGGTGCCGATGTCATTTTTAATTCGGCGCTGATTTATGAACACGCGCTCCTCAAACCTTATGCCGAGCGATTTTTGACGGAAGTCCCACGCGACCATCCTTCCTTTATGGAAGCAGCACGGCTCGCCCGTTTTTTTGGCTACTTCATCCCGATCCTTTCCGACGAAGTCCCGCAAACGTCGATCCTGCGCGAGTTCATCGGCGGAAGCGCATTTCAGTATAAATAACCGAGTTCGCTTGCCCTCTGAGGGCAGACGTCGTACAAGCCCGCCTCGTTCCCTTCCACAGGAGGTTCTTGTATGGCAGACATTATCCCGGGTGTGAACATCAGTCGTCGACTGGTTGGTTTTATTGCGGGAGGATTGCTCGCACTGATCATCCTCTCGAAGGCCGTTGTGGTGATTCCCGCAGGTCACGTCGGCGTCGTCGAATTTTTCGGCAATGTCTACGACCGCTCGCTCGATCCCGGCATCCAAATCGTCAATCCTCTGGTCCGCGTCCACAAGATGAGCATTCGAACGCAACAAGTCACCGAAGAGGCAATCGTTCCTTCTCAAGAGGGACTCTCGGTCAACATCGACCTCTCGGTCCTCTTCTCCCTCGATCCACGGAATGCCCCCGAGGTCTACAAAACCGTGGGGCTCAACTATGTGAACGTCGTCATTGAACCGCAAATTCGATCCGTCGTGCGCGGGGTCACGTCTGAGTATGATGCCAAGGCCCTCTACACGGCCGAGCGAGAAGTCGTTGCTGAAAAAATGTTTGAACACCTGAAACCCTTGATCGACCAGCGCGGCGTTCGTCTGGAGAAAGTGTTGCTGCGTGCCGTTCGACTCCCCGATATTCTTTCGACCGCCATCGAAAAGAAACTTGAGGCGGAACAACAGGCCGAGCAGATGAAATTTGTCCTCCAACGCGAGAGCCAGGAAGCAGAACGCAAACGCATCGAGGCGAAGGGAATCTCCGATTACAACAGCGGCGTAACACAAGGACTCACCGAAAACATCCTCAAGCTCCGCGGCATCGAAGCCACAAAGGCCTTGGCCGAGAGTACGAATGCAAAAGTTGTTGTGATCGGCTCCGGAAAAGACGGCCTGCCCATCATCTTGGGCCAGCCGTAACGAGGTGGAGTTTTTCGCGGAGGCCAAAGTCAAAACCATCGAGAATGGGGATGTCGAGCGCGACGATCCGCTGCATGACAGGGTCATGCGGAAATTCTGCCTTGATCTCCTGAGCCCACTCGAACGACTTCAAAATTTCTTCCACCAGATAATCGACGTGAGGTCGATCACTCTCTGAGAGGGGAAGGCCCTCAGCACGTTCCATGAGCATCGTGGCCAAGGCTGCGCAAAAATCAGGTTCCCGATCGGCTTCAAGTCTCAAAAAGTGTTCAAGCACCAGACGACTCACAATCTTCCGCAGACTTGTCATAGCATCATACAGACGCTCAACGGGACGCTCCAAACTTCGTTCCACGAGGTAATACTCAACCATCGCCAGCAGATGCCTGACTTCTGCTTCCAGCGAATGGGGCGGCAGAGACTCCACAATAGGAACAGTTTGAAGCGCAGGTTTCATACGACATTATTGTAGCAAACTAAGAACGTTCCGCCAAGGGAACATATGGCTGGAGCGCTGGGCCCTCGTAGATCGACGATGGTCGGATCAGCCGATTGTGATCGAGTTGCTCGATCACATGTGCCGTCCAGCCGCTCATGCGGGCAACGGCAAAAATCGGCGTGTAGAGGGGAATCGGGATCCCCATTTGGTAGTAAATCCATGCGGATGGAAGATCGACATTGGGATAAATATTTTTCTCCCGAACCATCACGCGCTCCATCGTGTCGGCCATCTCATACCACGAGAGATCTCCCTTCGCCTGCGCATATTCCTTGCCGAGCGTTTTGAGGGTCGGGACACGACTATCGCCCTTCTTGTAGACTCGATGGCCAAACCCCATGAGCTTGTCTTTGCGCGCAATCGCGTCGAGGACATACTTTTCGGCCTTCGCAGGATTGCCGATGGAAAGCATCGTCTCCATGGCGGCTTCATTCGCCCCACCATGCAGCGAGCCCTTGAGTGTTCCAATACCAGCGACAACGGAACAATAGATATCGGCAAGCGTCGAGGCCGTCACACGGCAGGCAAAGGTCGAAGCGTTGAATCCATGTTCGGCGTACAAAATAAGGGAGGCATTGAAGACGCGCTCCGTGAGGGCATCGGGTGCCTTGCCCTGAAGCATGAAAAGAAAATTGGCGGCGAGCGAGAGTTTCGGATCAGCTGGGATCGGTTCTTGACCCTGAAGGATCCGCCAACTTGCCGCAACAACGGAAGGAACCACGCCCATCAAGCGCATCGCCTTGCGGAGATTGGCATCATGCGACAGATCATCCAGATCAGGATCGCTTCCCGAGAGACACGAGATCGCCGTTCGAAGTGCATCCATCGGATGTGTTTTTTTGGGAAGGGTGCGGAGAATCGTGACAACTTCTTTGGGAAGTGCGGCGCACTCTCGAAGTTTCGAAGTAAAAGTACGATACTCCGCCTGCGAGGGAAGATGACCGACGACCAAGAGGTGCGCCACCTCCTCAAATGACGCCTTCCGCGCAAGTTCGGTCGCGTCATACCCGCGATACACCAAAACCTGCTTTTCCGGATCGACGCGCGCAATCTTGGAAACACCGGCAACCACGCCTTCAAGACCGGGGCTATAATTGGGATATTGTTTTTCTTCGGCCATACGCCTTCCTCTCGCACCCTTTCGTCACCTGTCTTTTGTTGAACGTCAAGGGGTGTATTTCAAAAGCTGATACAGCTCAGCCCGCGTCTGCATACGAGGAAGCAACCCCTGCTGGGTCCCTCGTGTCTTGAGTTCGGCAAGTGCCTCTTGGATGGTCTTTGCCGAGATCCGAAAGAGGGTCATGGGAAAAATGACCATGTTGTAGCCCCATGCTCTAAACTCATCGACCGTGAAAGAGGGCGTCTTTCCAAACTCCGTCATGTTGGCCAACAAGGGAATGTCGATGGCCTTGCGAAAGGCACGAAACTCTTCTTCCGATTGGAGCGCCTCTGCAAAAATGGCGTCCGCGCCAGCGGCGACATAGGCCTTGGCGCGCTCGATGGCAGACTCAAGGCCCTCCACCGCTCGAGCATCCGTGCGAGCGATCACGAGAAAATCGGGCTCGCTCTTTCCCTTTGCCGCTGTTTCGATCTTGGCGGCCATGGCATCGATGGTGACGAGTTTTTTTCCCTCGAGGTGTCCGCAGCGTTTGTCGGTCCATTGGTCTTCAAGGTGAATGCCCGCGATCCCTGTGGACTCAAAAGCACGAACCGCCTTTGCCATCCCCTTCGGACCGCCAAATCCGGTGTCGGCGTCCGAGATCCCGGGAATGGCGACGGCTTGATCAATGCGGGCCGCATGCTCCGTGGCCTCCTTGAGTGTCGTCAGCCCAACGTCCGGACGGCCAAACACGGCATTGGCAAGCCCTGCCCCCGAAACATAGTAGGCAGCGAAGCCTGCGGCCTCGACGAGCATGGCCGCATAGGCATTAAAGACCCCCGGCATCACAACCGTTCCTCCAGCCAGGAGTTTTCGAAATTGAGCCGTTTTCTTCATGAGAACACGGTAAAAACCTGAAGCCCCCCGAGAAGACAAGAAAATTCCCACTGCAGCGTTTTTGGTCACTTCTGACGAAAATCATCCACTTTTTGAAAACCATCTTTCCTAAGTCCGCGTTTTTTCGATCCCCATTTCTGGCACGCCAATTGCTTTTAGGAAAACCACACGTGCACGATGGATCGGGTTCCGGATCCCGAAAGAAAAGATGTCCCAACCAACACCAAAGAAAGAGAGGAAACAGCATGAAGAGCACGAGCAGAACACGTATGACACGTTTGATCACCGCCATGGCGCTGATGACGGCACTTGCCCTCAATGCGTCGGCGGCAACAAAGAAAACGTTTTCAGGTACCGTCAATCTGAACACCGCCGGTGTCGCAGAATTGATGCAGCTTCCGGGCATTGGCAAGGCCAAGGCCCAAGCCATCATTGATTATCGCTCGACGCATCCCTTCGCCCAGAGTTCTGAACTCAAAGCGGTGAAAGGAATCGGCGATAAACTGTATGCCCAGCTTGAACCGTTCATCACGGTCAGCGGAGCATCCGTCGTGACGACGAAATCCGTGGAATCAAATCCTGGCGCGGCGAAGGTCTCGAAATAACTCGGGGCCATTCTCGCAGGGGAAAACCCGGTGGGCATCGTGCCCACCGGGCCTACCCCTTAAAAAAGAAGGTGTTGCCGCATACACCAAAAGAGGGTATTCTATGCACATCATGGCACGAACCAACATTGAACTCGATGACCGACTGATTCGTGAGGGGATGAAGCTCACGGGTATTCGCACAAAGCGTGAACTCGTCCATCAGGCGCTCGACAACTATATCCGCAAACAACGACTCAAAGACTTCCTGAAACTCCAAGGACAAGTGAGCTGGTCGGGAAATCTCAAACACATGCGACGCAGTCGAACATGGTCCTCGTAGATACGAGCGTTTGGATCGACTTTTTTCGTAAGAGCCGCACCGCAGAAGCGAAGGCCCTCGCAACCCTTATTGCTTCCGAACAAGACATTGCTACGTGCGGCGTCATCCGCCAGGAAATCCTCCAAGGTATTCGTGATGACCTTATGCTCAGAAGGGTACGAGCGCTCCTTGATCAGATGCATTACCTTCCCCTTGAAGAGCCAAGGACATTTGATGAAGCAGCGGATATTTTTCGACAAGCACGTCTGGCAGGAAAAACGCTACGTCGCCCTCTTGACTGTATTATCGCAGCCATCGCCATGAGATGGAATGTCCAGCTTCTCCAACGAGATCATGATTTCACAACAATCGCAATCGTCGCGCCTCTTCTTAAACTTCTGGATATTGATCAAAAAACTTAAATCTTGCACTTGCGAACCTCGTTGCTTAAATAGTTCGTTGATGAATCGGTTTCTCGGACTCTTATGTGTGCTTGCATCATTAGCGCCATCGATCGCCTTGGCTGCTCCGCGCAAGCTTCCCAATGGTGCCGGAACACTCTCTCAAGGGGAAAAAGCATTCTCGCTCGATCTTGGTTACAACTTTCCCAGTCCCATTCTTTATGAAGTACGTGCTGACTTTGGAATACGAAACCGCTTTCAGTTTGGAATTGGTGCGTCCGTGCTTGTCATTGCCAACGTCCTGACACTCTATCCAAAATACAACTTTTGGAAGACAAACGATGAACGCAACTTTTTGAGCGCCTATCTCTATCCATCGGTCCTGTCCCCTTGATTGGAGTAGTTGAAACTTCAGTTTAAGCCACAGCTCGTAGACACTCGTCTGCGAACTGTTGTGGTGTCTTGTACTGCAGAGACGAATGGGGCCTCTGCTCATTAAACTC
>JACQMA010000179.1 GCA_016203825.1 Deltaproteobacteria bacterium
GAGTGAAACGAAGGATCTCGAGGAGATCCTTCGGGCTCCGCCCTCAGGATGATCCCGCCATGGCGGGATCATTTCCCCTGTGCCTTCGCAATCACCTCTTCTGAGAGATTGCGTGGCAACTCTTCATAATTTAAAAATTCCATCGTGTACGTTGCCCTCCCTTGCGTCGCACTCCGTAAATCGGTGGCGTATCCAAACATGGCCGCCAGTGGTACCTGAGCATCGATAATTTGGAACCCGGCGCGAATTTCGTTCTGAACGATCTTTCCGCGTCGTGCCCCGAGATCTCCCGTCACGGCACCCGTGAAGTCTTCAGGGACAACCACTTCAACCGACATGATGGGTTCCAAAAGAAACGGGCTCGCCTTTCGCACCGCTTCTTTGAGTGCCATCGAGCCGCAAATTTTAAACGCCATATCGGATGAATCCACCTCGTGGTACGATCCATCCGTCAAGCTCACCTTGATGTCCACCAACGGAAACCCAGCAAGTACTCCACCATCAATCGCTTCCATGACCCCATTGCGTACCGCTGGAATGTACTCGCGCGGAATACGTCCACCCGTCACTTCATCAATAAATTCGGATCCCTTCCCCTTTTCATTGGGTTCCACCGTCAAGAAAACGTGGGCGTATTGTCCGCGACCACCGCTCTGCTTGATGTACTTGTGCTCAATCTCCGTTTTCTTTCGAATCGTCTCGCGATACGCTACTTGCGGCCGACCCACATTGGCCGACACTCCAAACTCGCGACGCATGCGATCGACAATGATATCGAGGTGAAGCTCGCCCATGCCCGAAATGACCGTCTGTGCTGTTTCTTGATCCACTTTGACCCGGAACGTCGGATCTTCGAGCGCCATCTTCTGCAAGGCAATCGAGAGTTTTTCTTCATCCGCCTTTGATTTCGGTTCGATGGCCACGGCAATCACGGGCTCGGGGAAATTCATGGCTTCGAGAACGATCGGTTTGGTTTCATCGCACAACGTGTCACCGGTGGTCGTTTGCTTCAGTCCAACGGCGGCGCAGATATCACCTGCCGAAACCGATTTAATTTCCTGCCGCTCACTCGCGTGCATACGCACGAGACGACCGATCCGCTCACGCTTTTGCTTCGTCGCATTGTAGAGCGTCGTTCCCGAGGTGAGGTTTCCCGAATACACACGGAAATACGTCAACTGTCCGACATAGGGGTCATTCATCAACTTGAGAGCCAATGCCGAAAATGGTTCATCGACCGAGGCGCGACGCGACTCTTTCTTCTCTTCTTCACCGGGAAGGTGTCCTTCGATGGGGGGAACATCCGTCGGTGCGGGAAGATACTCGACCACTGCATCGAGGAGGTTTTGAACACCCTTATTCTTGAACGCCGATCCACACAAGACCGGCGTAATCTTCAATTGGATCGTTGCCGCACGGGCAACCTTTCGAAGCTCGTCGTTACTGATGTCATGACGTTCAAGGTACTTGGTCAGGATCGCATCATCCGTCTCCACCACGGACTCGATGAGTTTCTCGCGATACTTGGCGACGAGATCTTTCATGTTCTCCGGAATGGGTCCGATTTCATACTGCGCACCCTTCGTCTCATCCTTGAAGAGGTACGCCTTCTGCTCAATGAGATCGACAACGCCGAGAAATTGATCTTCAGCTCCAATCGGGAGCTGGAAGGGGATGGCATTCGTGTTGAGACGTTCATCCATCATCTTCACCACATTGAAGTAGTTGGCACCCACACGGTCCATTTTGTTCACGAACGCGAGTCGGGGAACCCCGTAGCGCGTTGCTTGCCGCCAGACGGTTTCAGACTGCGGCTGGACACCGGCAACTCCGCAAAACACACCAACGGCCGCATCGAGCACGCGGAGACTCCGTTCCACTTCGACGGTAAAATCTA
>JACQMA010000010.1 GCA_016203825.1 Deltaproteobacteria bacterium
ATATTGAGCGCGTGAGCCTGCTCATCGAAAAGGCGATGGAACGTTTTCGACTCGTGCAAAAGGTCGAGCAACTTGAACGCGCAACGTCGGATCGTTTTGCCTACGAGGAAATTGTGGGGAAGAGTCGAAAAATTCAAGAAGTGTTTAACGTTATCGATGCGATTGCCGGAACGACATCAACGATCATGATCCAGGGGGAAAGCGGGACCGGGAAAGAACTCGTGGCTCGGGCGATCCACAAGCGGAGTGCCCGCGCGAACAAACCATTTGTGGTGATCAACTGTGCGGCGATTCCGGAGCAATTGCTCGAGAGCGAATTATTCGGACATAAACGGGGTTCCTTTACCGGTGCGGTTGCCGATCGCAAGGGTCTTTTTGAAGAAGGCAATGGGGGAACAGTCTTTCTCGACGAAATTGGAGAACTCACGACGCCGTTGCAGGTGAAGCTCTTGCGCGTGCTGCAAGAAGGTGAGGTACGGTCACTCGGCGATTCAGGTGTACGCAAAGTGGACGTTCGCGTCGTTGCCGCCACCAATCGCGATCTCCAACAACTCGTGCGCGAGAGCAAATTCCGTGAAGATCTCTTCTATCGACTGAATGTCATTAATGTCCATTTGCCGCCGCTGCGTGATCGCCCTGATGATATTCCGCTGCTGGCTTATCACTTTTTGGAGAAATACTGTACGCGCATGAAGAAAAAGATCGACCGCATCTCGGTCGATGCCCTTCAGGCCCTCCAGTCGTATTCATGGACCGGAAATGTTCGGGAATTGGAAAACGTCATCGAGCGTGCGGTTGTTTTGGCCGGTGGTTCTGCAATCACCGCGCAGGACCTTCCTCCGGGTCTTCTCGGCGAATCTTTTTATCTCGCGGGCAATGAACCGCCCATCGACTTTACCCAACTTCCCTACCAGGATGCAAAAGACCGAGCGCTGATGGCATTTAATCGTGCGTACATCGGTTCGCTCCTCAAGGGGGCAAAGGGGAATGTGTCCGTCGCCGCGCAAAAGGCAGGTATGGACCGGAGTAATTTTAAGAAGCTGATCAAGCGGTATCACGTTGATAACACCGAGTATCGCGACCATGAAAAAGACTAAACGCGACAGCGAAATCAAAATGACGTCGACCGTCATGGTGGTGCACACGAGTGTCGTGCGGCGCAAGGATATTTCCGCTGTTCTTGCGAAGGCGGGCATCAAGGAAGTTCACGCGACCATCAGTGATGTTGCGACGCAACTCTGCGGACATGCCGTCGATGCCGTCGTCTTGATCGCTGAACGTTCGTCAGAAGCGATGGCGAAAGAAATTCTTACCGTCATCAAAGGAATTGATGATCACCTTCCGCTCATGGTGGTCGCCAAATCGAAATCGGTCGAGGAAGCGGTCGCCATTATGAAGGCGGGGGCCTATGATTTTTTTCCGCTTCCCCTCGACCATCTTCGTTTTCAGCACGCGCTCATGAAAGCCATCGAGCTCTATACTCTCACCAAGCGTGTTTTTCTTCTGGAGAACCAGATGGGGTGGCATGGGTCCTGTGCCGGCATTGTGGGAGCAAGTCCAAAAATGGAAGAAATCTTTCGGATGATTCAAACGGTGGCGAAAACAAATACGACCGTATTGATTCAAGGAGAGAGCGGAACGGGAAAGGAATTGGTGGCCAAGGCGATTCACACGTTCAGCCCCAAGGCGAAGAAAGTCTTTGTGGATATCAACTGTGGTGCCATTCCTCGTGAACTTCTCGAAAATGAACTCTTTGGTCACGAGCGCGGTTCCTATACCGGAGCCGATCGTCGTTATCAGGGAAGTGTTGAACGTGCTCATGGAGGATCACTTTTTCTCGATGAAATCAGCGAAATGGATCAGGCGCTCCAGGTCAAATTGTTGCGGTTTTTACAGGAGCGTTCGTTTTCTCGCATTGGCGGCAGTGAGTCGATTGCGGTCGATGTGCGGATTATCGCGGCGACGAACCGGAATCTCGCCGATGAAGTCGCCAAGGGACGTTTTCGTGAGGATCTTTATTTTCGTCTCAATGTCATTCCGATCTTTCTTCCTCCTTTGCGTGAACGCCGCGAAGACATCCCTCTTTTGGCACGTTTCTTCCTCGATAAGTACACGGCCAAGAGCGAAAAAATCTTTGTCGATTTTGCATCGGATGCCCTTGCAGCACTCATGGCTTTTGATTGGCCCGGCAATGTTCGCGAACTGGAGAATGTGATTGAACGTGCCGTGGTCCTGCATAATGACAGTCGGGTGAAACTCGCTCATCTTCCTGAACAGCTCCAAAAACATCGTTCCAAGGGGAGCGCGGCAGTTTCATCGGCGCTGGCTGCCGATGGGGGAAAAATTTTACCGCTCGATCTCGTCGAACGGTATGCCATTGAGTTGGCGATGAAAGAATGTTTGGGGAATATCGGTGACGCGGCAGATAAGCTCAAAGTGAGCTCAGCGACGTTGTATCGAAAACTGAAGGGCTATGGATTGAGGGAATAAGGGAGGTATCATGAACGTCAAAATTGAAGCTCAAGGAAATGTTTCCGTGGTTCAGTGTAGCGGCAGTCTCGATGCCGATTCCGTGGTGGCGTTCAAAAAAGTGACCCTGGACTTGATCAATAGTGGTGCGACGAAGCTTGTGATTGATTGCGCAAAACTCACCTTCGTCGACAGCATGGGGCTCGGGGCCATGATTTCGCTGCTCCGTCGTGTTCGAAGTCGCGAGGGAGACCTCAAGGTTTCGGGGCTCACCGACGATGTGAAGACCATTTTTGAAATTACGCGCCTCCATCGTCTCTTCGAAGTCTTTCCCGATGCGGCTACGGCGTGTCGACAGTTTGAGAAAAGTGTTTAAGTTTCAAACACAACTGACGATTCGGAGTGAAACACGATATCTTGCCCTCCTCCGTCAATGGGTCGCGGCAACGGCCACGGTGGTGGGCCCCAGGTATTTCCCCCGCGCGGCACTCCGGGCGGTGAATTTGTCCTTGATTGAAGCGGTCGATAATGCCATTTTTCATGCACACCGCGGACACCGCGAAAAGCCGATTGACGTGGGCTTGCGGGTTGAAGCGGGAAGGGTCATGGTGGTGGTCACCGACCGAGGACGAGGATTTCGACAAGCAACGACCGATCCTCCCGAGCTCCTCATGACCCACGGGCGCGGGCTTCTCCTGATGCGGCACCTCATGGCATCGGTTGAACATTGCCGACGGGGCAAGCGGCACATGGTTCGAATGATATGGAAGCGAAGGGTTTCGACATGACGCATTCAGTTTCTGAATCCCTCGATGCGGTCCATCGCTTAAGCGCTGCCATTGCCCGTGCCGATGACCTGACCCAAGTCTATCAACTCATTTTGAACTGTGTTGTCGAACTCTTCGATGTCGAGCGTGCCTCGATCATGACCTACGATGAAGCCATCGGGGGACTGCGGGTCGTAGCGTCTCATGGGATCGATCGTGCGATTGCTGAGCGAGCGGTCGTGCGCATAGGAGAAGGGATTAGTGGTCGTGTCTTCCAGCGCCACGAACCTCTCCTCGTCTCTGACATCAAGGCGGAACAGTTGGGTCCCAGTCGCGGTGGATACAAAACGAACTCGCTCATGTCCGCACCCGTGACCTGTTTTCCTTTGAAGGTGGGCGAAGAGGGTTTGGGTGTTATCAACGTGACCGATCGCCGGGACCAGCGACCCTTTACCAAAGACGATGTCCAGCTTTTGACGACGATAGCAAATCAAGCGGCTTCCTATCTTCACATGTGTCAACTCTCCGAAAAACTCAAGGCAGGCGAACGCCTGCGGGAACAACTCGAGATTGCGCGACAGATTCAGTATCGTCTCCTGCCCGTCATCCCCACGAATATCGAAGGGTTGGATGTTGCCGGGAGACTCGTGACGGCCGAGCGTGTCGGCGGTGATTATTATGATTGCTTTCCCGCGCATCCGAAACGTCCGGCTTTTGTGGTGGCCGATGTTTCAGGTCATTCCATTGGAGCGGCGATGATCATGGCCGCGTTTCGCGCGTCCGTGCGAGCACAACAAGATTCTGATTATTCTCCAGCCATGCTTGCGCAGCGCGTGAATCAGATTCTTTTTGAAGACCTCTTTCAAGCCGAACAATTTATCTCCATGGTGTACCTCCAGTACGCTCGCTCCCGCCAGGTCATTCAGCTCACAAATGGCGGTCATCCTCCGCCACTGCTTATGCGGGCGAGGGAAGGAAAGGTTGAGTGGCTCTCGACGGACGATCCGCTGCTGGGTATTGAATCCCATTCCATTTTTCACGAGAAGAAACTTGTCGTCGCACCGGGTGATGTCCTTGTTCTGTACACCGACGGTGTCATTGAAGCGGCGAACCCATCGGGCGAGCGTTTCGGTACTGAACGCTTGGTGGCGTGTGTCGCCGATGCTGTTCACGGGAGCGCCCAGCAAATGGTCGATGTGCTCGTCGAATCGGTATCGGCCTTTATCGATCCGTCTGTTCCCCGCGACGATATTACAGCACTCGTGATCAAAGTTGTTTGAGGAGGCATGAACGTGGCCAAAGGAATTTCCGCAACACATGCGTACCTTGAGTCGTTGATTCCCCGCGATTTTCATCTGGAACTTTCGGCGATTGCCGACGCGTGCCGTATTTTCAATAATCCTCAACACGCCTATCCCGCCATCCATATTGCAGGGACCAACGGCAAGGGTTCGACGGCCGCCTTTATCCGAACAATCCTTGAGAAAAGCGGGTATCGTGTTGGCCTCTATACGTCGCCCCACCTCGTGAGCGTGACGGAACGGATCCAAATCAATCAGCGCCCGATTGCCGAAGAGCGACTCGCGCTCCTCACGAGTGATATTCGTCATCGTCTGGGAGATACGGCGCTTGGGTATTTTGAGTTTCTCACCCTCGTAGCGTTTCTCCACTTTCAACAGGAACAGATCGACATTGCTGTCATCGAAACGGGGCTTGGTGGTCGACTCGATGCAACGAATGTCGTGTTGCCCGTGGTGACGGTAATCACCCCGATCTCGTTGGATCATCAAAAGTATCTGGGCACCACCCTGAGTGAAATCGCAGCCGAAAAATGTGGGATCATCAAGCGCGGGATTCCAACGGTGACGGCCGTTCAATTGCCCGAAGTCATGGACGTTATTCGACATGCCTGTGACGATGCCGGTTCGGCATTGTGTCTCGCAACATCGGAAGAGATCACGACCCCCTTGGGACTCGTGGGGGAACATCAGCGACAAAATGCCGCGTGTGCGGTGGAGGCCGTAGCACTCCTTGCTCCTGCTGGTTTTATCGCAAAGGATGTCGAGAAGGCATTAGTGTCAACGCGATGGAGTGGACGACTCGAGACGATTTCCAAACGACCGAGTGTCCTCCTCGATGCGGCCCATAATCCATCAGGTTCCGAAACCTTGGCAACCTATCTGGGGGCCCATCATGCGAAGGAGAAGACCGTGTTACTCATCGGTGCCTTTGCGGACAAAGATGTCGCCGGTATTGTGCATCCACTGATTTCCAAGGTGCGCGAGGTTGTGTGTGTGGCCGCCCCGAGTCCTCGGGCCGCGTCGCCGAAGGATTTAGCGGCGGCGGCACGCTCGTTTGGGGCCAAGGTGACGGTCGAAGATGACGCGGCGGCGGCGCTGAAGCGGCTCGCATCGACGCTCAAGGCCAATGAAACCCTCGTGGTCACGGGGTCGGTGAGTATGGTGGGATTAGCGAAGCAGTATTTTTCTAGTCCACGGAAAGGAAAGTAAGATGTCATTTCCCCAAACACGCTTGCGTCGCCTTCGATCGAATCCATTCATGCGTGACCTTGTCGCCGAATCGACGATTGATCCTTCGAAACTCATCTGGCCTCTGTTTGTCGTCCCAGGAAAAAATATTCGCGAACCCATTCCTTCCATGCCGGGGATTGATCATCTCTCCATCGATCTTCTCGTCCAAGAAGTCCGTGCCGCTGCCGCGGAAGGGATTCGTGCTGTTTTGCTCTTTGGTGTCCCGTCTGAAAAAGATGATCGCGGAACAACCGCGGTGAAGGCGGATGGCCTTGTTCCTCAGGCGATCGAGGCCGTGAAGGAAGCCGTTCCCAACGTGCTTGTGGTGACGGATATTTGTCTGTGCGGATACATGACGCACGGTCATTGCGGTGTCCTCGATAATCAGGGGCACATTGTCAATGACGCGACCCTTGAGATTCTTTCGGCGATGGCGCTCGCCCACGCCAAGGCTGGTGCCGATATCGTCGCCCCGTCGGACATGATGGATGGGCGCGTGGCCGCGATTCGCACAACACTCGATGGCAGCGGGTTTGAGAACACGGCGATCATGAGTTATGCGGCCAAGTTTGCGTCGTCGTTCTATGGACCGTTCCGTGATGCGGCCCATTCGAGCCCAGCGTTTGGCGATCGCAAAAGCTATCAAATGGATGTGCGCAACAGTCGTGAGGCGCTCCGCGAAATGGAGCTCGATATCGACGAGGGCGCCGACATCGTGATGGTGAAGCCAGCAATGCCAGCGCTCGACATCATTGCGAAAGCACGCGATCGGTTCGATGTTCCGCTCGCCGCGTATCAAGTCAGTGGCGAGTATGCGATGATCAAGGCCGCGGCTGCCAAAGGATGGCTCGACGAAAAGGCCGCGATCCGCGAATCCCTCACCGCGATCCGCCGCGCCGGCGCCGATATCATCATCTCCTACTTCGCCCGTGATTTTATCCGTCAGCAATGAAAGCCAGCAAGACACTGTATTTGGTCGATGGGGCGAATATGGTGTTTCGCGCCTTCTATGCCATCCGGGGACTGTCGACGTCCAAGGGATTGCCGACGAACGCGCTGTATGGGCTCACACAGATGCTCTTGGCACTCAAACGCGATGAGAAGCCTGACTACCTTGTGGTGGTGTTTGATACCAAAGAACCAACCTTTCGTGATGAGCTCTACGCCGCCTACAAGGCCAATCGGAAAGAGCCGCCCGATGATCTCGTCCTCCAATTTCCCTACGTGAAACCGCTTGTCGAAGTGTTGGGGATTCCAACACTCGAAAAGCCTGGCTTCGAGGCCGATGATCTCATCGGAACGATTGCGAAAAGGCTCGCTTCCGACGGACTCCATGTTGTTATCGTCTCCGGTGACAAAGACCTCATGCAGCTTGTGAACGATCATGTCTCCATCCTCGACACGATGAAAAAAGAACGAATCGGACCTGCCGAAGTGGAGAAGAAATTTGGTGTTCCGCCGGAGAAGGTCATCGAGGTCTTGGGGCTTATGGGGGACAGTTCCGATAATATTCCCGGCGTTCCAGGGGTCGGTCCGAAAACGGCAACGAAGTTGATTCAAGCTTATGGGAGCATTGAGAACGTGATTGCAAACGTCGAGAAAATCAAAGAACACACGAAACTCGCGCGTCTTTCGCGACAACTCGTGACGATCGACACCGCCGTACCGATCACGATCACGCTCGACGGGCTCGTGGCAACGTCACCAGACCAAACACGTGCCCGACAGCTCTTGACTGAACTTGAATTCACAAAGCTCCTCGGGGAAATCGCGCCTTCGGGCACGCTTTCGCGTGCGGACTATCGACTCATTCAGGACGAAAAGGAATGTGATATTCTTTTTGAACGTGCCCACAAATGTGAACGCTGTTCCCTCGATCTTGAGACGACGTCGCTGTCTATCATCGATGCGGACATCGTGGGCATCTCGATCGCCCTTGCACCCGGTGAAGCCTTTTATGTCCCCGTTGGTCACCAATTGGAATTAGGCGAGCGGCAACTTTCCAAAGCGTACGTGTTCGAAAAGCTTGCCCAGCTCCTCCAATCGACCACCGTGGAAATCGTCGGTCAAAATCTCAAATATGACCTCGCGATTTTGAAGCGCATGGGTCTTCAAGCCCAAGGGAAACTTTTTGATACGATGATTGCTTCGTATCTCTTAAATTCTTCGGGTCAGCATAACCTTGATGTGCTCTCGGAGCTCTATCTTGGTCACACCACCCGCCTTCGCTCTTCGAGCTACGGCGGGCAAGCGAGGAAAGGAAAGAAACAGGTGACGTTCGATCGCGTTCCGCTCGATCGTGCACGGGACTATGCCGCCGAAGATGCCGATGTGGCGCTCCAACTGGCTGATCTTTTTCGGGGAAAACTCGCGGAGGCAGGACTCAAGACGATCTTTGAAGACCTGGAAATGCCACTCCTCCGGGTTCTCATGGATATGGAACTGGCAGGTGTCCTGATCGACGCCTCCATCCTCAAAAAACTTTCCGATGTGTTTGGAGAAAAACTTCACCATCTTGAGAAAGACATTGCTCAAGCCGCCGGTGGGGCAATATTCAACATCAATAGTCCCAAACAATTGGGTGATGTCCTTTTTGGAAAACTGCAACTTCCTGGGGCGAGAAAAACGAAGACCGGTTTTTCGACGAGTCAGGATGTGCTGGAGGAATTGGCGCTGACCCATCCGCTGCCGAATCTCATCCTTGAATACCGATCGCTTTCGAAACTGAAATCGACGTATATCGATGCTCTTCCAGAGCTCATCAACAAAAAAACCGGGCGGCTGCATACGTCGTTTAATCAGACCGTTGCGGCGACGGGAAGGCTTTCGTCGTCAGATCCCAATCTCCAAAATATTCCGATACGAAGGGAAGAGGGGAAAGAGATTCGGCGTGCGTTTGTGGTGCCTGCGGGTTTCGTGCTCCTGGATTGCGATTACAGTCAGATTGAACTCCGTGTCCTTGCCCATCTGTCACGCGATGAAACGTTGCTGGACGCTTACGCCCGTGGGCTCGATGTCCATGCCGCGACGGCCAGCGGAATTTTTGGTTGCCCCGTTGATCGGGTGACGGGGCAGCAGCGAGCCGTAGGGAAGACCGTCAACTTTGCGACGATTTATGGACAGTCGGCGTTTGGGCTCTCGCAGCAGTTGGGCATCGATCCCAAAGAGGCGGCTTCTTACATCGAGCGCTACTTCAAAAAATTTCCGCGCGTGTCGGCGTATCGCGACGATGTCTTAAAGCGCGCGCGCAAGGAGGGGATGGTCACAACCCTCTTTGGTCGCCGCCGTCTTGTCCCCGATATCAATGCTCCTCACCCTCAAGTTCGCCAGGCTGCGGAGCGCGTGGCGTTCAATACCGTTTTTCAAGGAACGGCTGCGGATATTATCAAGCGCGCGATGATGGCGATTCACGCAGACCTGCCCAAACTTTCCTCGCGGACAAAGATGATTCTCTCCGTCCACGACGAACTGGTTTTTGAAGTCCCTGAAGTCGATGTCGAAAAAGTGACATCGTTTGTGGTCGAGAAGATGACCGCCGCTGCGGTACTTGACGTCCCGCTTGTCGTCGATGTCGGCACTGGCCCCACCTCGGTCAAAACCATAGAATTTTGGGTCAATCCGGTAACTACTACGGAATA